>NZ_JBQDLF010000011.1:50987-108583 GCF_052095815.1 Brachybacterium sp.
GCCGGACCCGAGGGCTCCGACAGCCCCAAGGGTTCCGACGGCCCCGAGGGCTCCGACGGCACGAAGGGTCCCGACGGTCGCGAAGGACCCGCCGGTCCCGAGGGAGGCGACAGTCCCGAGGGAGGCAACGACACCCCCGATGCCGAGGGGCGCTGATCATCTCGTGACTGACGCCACCAGCTCCACCAGCTCCTCCCCCGCGCTCGCAGAGCTGGACAGGGCCCGTCACGCGGTCAACGGGCCCGCGCTCGCCGCTCAGTACCTCGAGCTGCTGCAGCAGAATCCGCGGGCGCTGTACCGGGACGGCGGGCCCCGGCATCTCACCGCGAGCGCGATCGTCGTCGACGGTCCCGCCGAACAGGTGGCGCTGGTGTGGCATCTCAAGGGGCGCTTCTGGGTGCAGCCGGGCGGGCACCTCGAAGAGGGTGAGACCAGTCTGGAGATGGCCGCGCGTCGTGAGGTCTCCGAGGAGATCGGGATCGACGACCTCGAGACTCTGGGGCAGGGCCCTGCCGTGCTGAACCGTCATGGTCTCGATGCGGCGTTCGGCGCCTGCCGCGAGCACTGGGACGTGCAGTTCCTGTTCCGGGCGTCGGCACCCGCCGCGGAGCTGCCGCTCACTGTGAGCGAGGAATCCGGAGAGGTGCGGTGGGTGCCTTGGCCGCTGCTCGGTGCCGGTCCGGCCCGCGACAGCTCCGCGTTGCCTGAGGGCACCGTGCCCGATCTGGCGGCGAGCCTCGAGGGCCTGGCGCCCTATCTCGCGCGGTGGAGCGGCTGAGCGGGCGCTGAGGCCCTCCTGCCCTCTCGGGCGTCGCCGTCCACGCTGCGCTCGCGGTTGTCGCTGTCGTCGCCGTCCGCGCTGTCCTCGCCGGCTTCGCCTTCCACGCTGTCCTCGCGGACGTCGCTGTCGTCGCTGCCCCCGCTGTGCCTCCAGCCCTCGCCGTCCTGCGGCAGATTCTTCGCCCAGGAGACGCCGTCGAGGAATCCCTGCGCCTTCTGCGCCTGCGGGTAGTTCGCCATCAGCGCCTTGAACTCCGGCCCATGGCCCGGCACCAGCAGATGTGTCAGCTCGTGCATCATCACCGAGCGCACCACATAGTCGGGCATTCCCTGCAGATGATGCGAGAGCCGGATCGTGCCGTCGGATGGCGTGCACGACCCCCAGCGGTGGTTCTGCCGAGTGGACCAGGTCACGGAGCTGGGATGCGCACGCCCGCCGAGATAGGCCTCACTGACCTCCCGTGCCATCGCGAGCAGCGACGCGTCGCTGCGACGCGCCGGCGCCCGGCGAGCCTCCTTGCTGACCAGCTGGTCGACCATCTTCGTCACCCATTGACGTTCCTGGCGGGCACTGAACGTCGCCGGGATGGCGATCACCAGATCGCCTTCACGACGGGTGATGGAGACGGTGCGACGGCGGCGCGCGCTGCGCCGCACCAGCACCCGCTCCCCGCGGGGACCGGCGACATGCTCATGGAGGACGAGATCACTCATGGATCACAGCCTGGCACGTCTGCGGGGCAAGAAAAGTTCATCCACAGCTGTGCACTGCAGAAGCGCCGGTCAGACCGTTATGGCCGGGAAACATGACGGTTCCTCCACAACGGCGGCACCGTGATCGACATTCTGTCCACAGTGGGAGGAGGGTTGTCCACAATCGGTCCCCGATCGTTCTTTGACCTGCGTGGTCCACAGGCGCTAAGTTCTCCTGCACGTGGGACCCCGGGATAACTAGTAGGACGCACACGGGGAAGGTGCGCGTGGTACTGAGCGCCCCCGAGGTCCCACGGCCCTTCCAGGCTTCTTGCCGCCTTCGGGGCCTCCGATGTCGGCTCGTTGCGCGCACTTCCTCGGCTCTTCTCAGAGCCCCCTGAACCCGAAGCGCGCGACGGGCCGCCCCGATCGGGCCACACCCCACAGTCTCCTGATTCGTGCCCGGCCTTCCCGCACCATTACAGTGGAGCGGTCCCGGCGTCGCGGTGAGAGCTGCGTATCTGGGAATGTTCATCATCGACAAGCAACGAGGAGCGGATATGGCCGACGAGACCTATGCCGGAGAGTTCTACTGCGTCAAGTGCCGCGAGAAGCGAGAGGCCGAGGGCAACGTCGTCGTCTCCAACGGTCGTCGCATGGCCAAGGCCGTGTGCCCGGTGTGCGGCACCAAGCTGAACCGAATCCTCGGCAAGGCCTGACGTACCCCCTTGATCGACGTGCTGCGAGGGACGAGCGGCAGAAGCTCGGGCCGGGTCACGCCCACCTGAGCGACGTACCGCGTCCCGCAGCACCGAAGAAGGCCCCGAACCACACGGTTCGGGGCCTTCTTCGATCTCGCCGTCGTCGATCTCGTCGCCCGGCGCCCAGGAGCTGCGCCGGCACGACCGAGGCCGGCACGCCCGAGACGGCGAGGCCGGAGCCGCTCATGCGGCGTCCTGCTCCCGGTTCTTCCGGGGCCGGCCACGGCCGCGCTTGACGGCGATGATGCTGCCGCCATCGAAGATGGCACCGCCCCAGACTCCCCAGGGCTCTGCCCGCTCGAGGGCA
This sequence comes from Brachybacterium sp., assembly GCF_052095815.1. Lineage (NCBI taxonomy): Bacteria > Bacillati > Actinomycetota > Actinomycetes > Micrococcales > Dermabacteraceae > Brachybacterium > Brachybacterium sp. The sequence continues at coordinate 53,529 of NZ_JBQDLF010000011.1, forward strand.
CCCTGCCGGCACTCCGCGATGAGCGGGCAGCCGGCGCACAGGGCCTTGGCCTGTTCGAGCTCTGCGGGCCGCTCCGCGAAGAAGAGGTCGGCGGCGTCCGTGTCATGGCACGGCAACATGGTCGCGGAGTCATCCGCGGGGTTCAGGAAAGTGGTCAGAAGAGTAGTCATCGTCTCGCTGCTTAGAAGTCCGTCAGGAAGGACGTGCCCGGTGGGGGCGGGGGTGCGGCGGCGGTGCCGCACCGGCAGCGAGGGAAGGCCTCGTCAGCTCAGGCTGGGCACCGCGGGGGCATTGCCCCGTTCGCGCTGCAGAAGGGAGGGCGCGCCCGTGGGGCGCAGTCCTGCTCCTGCAAGATTCCAAGTGCTGTTCACAGAGGCCACCCCCTTTCGTAAGCGCGCGTCCCGGTGTCCCGGACCACGACGTGGACGATTGACATGGATGACTCTACACCTCACGCCAGGATCGCAAAAGTATTTTTTGACCTGCAGTTTCAGTCTTTTTCGGAGGGAGCTCCGAGCAGGTCGAGCAGGTCGTCGCCGAAGCTCGCGACCTTCCCGGGCCCGATTCCGGGAACGGCCAGCAGCTCCTGTTCGGAGCGCGGCGCCCTCTCGGCGACCGCTTCGAGGGCGGCGTCGGTGAGGATCGCGTAGGGCGGGGTGCCGCGCAGACGGGCCTGGTCACGGCGCCAGCTGCGCAGCGCGGTGAGCAACCCCTCCCCTGCGGGCGAGGGACAGCCGTCATGCCGTCCGCGCCGCTGCTCCTTCGGGGTCACGAGACCCTGCCCGCACACCCGGCATTCCGCATAGACGGTGGCGGTGCGGCGACCGGTGCGGCGGGCCGCGGTCCCGGGGGCCGTCTTCGGCGCATCGGGATGGTCAAGGACCCCGTCGAGGAAGCGTGAGGCCTTGCGTGAGCCGCGCGCTCCGGGGGTGCGTGCGGCGGACCAGCTCACCGTGAGCAGGTCGCGGGCCCGGGTGAGGGCGACGTAGAACAATCGCCGCTCCTCCTCCACCTCAGCGGGGGTCTTCGCCATCGAGATCGGGAGCAGCCCGTCGCTCGCGCCGACCACGAACACCACCGGCCATTCCAGGCCCTTCGCAGCATGCACCGATGCCAGGGTCACCCCGTCCACGACCGGCGCGGCCTGGGACTCCGCCCGCTCCTCGAGCTCGCGGACCACGTCGGTCATGGTGGTGCCGGGCCGTGCGGTGATGGTGTCGGTGAGACCCACCAGGGCGTTCAGCGAGTCCCAGCGGTCGCGGATCGCCCCGGTGGTCTCCGGGGCGGCCGGCGCCCAGCCCTGCTGGGAGAGGATGTCGCGCACGGCACGGGCCGGGTCGAGCTGCTCGACGCGGGCGGCGGCGCGCAGCGACACCATGGCGCGGCGCACCTCCTGGCGTTCGAAGAAGCGGTCCCCTCCGCGCACCAGATATCCGATGCCGCGGAAGGTCAGCGCCTGCTCGAGCGCCTCGGACTGGCTGTTGGTGCGGAACAGGATCGCGATCTCGGAGGCGGGCCTGCCCTCAGCCACCAGATCGGAGATCCGATCTGCGATGCCGTCGGCCTCGGCAGGGTCGTCGGCGAAGGACTCCACGATCGGCGGCGGACCGCTCTCGCGCTGGGAGATCAGGGTGAGGCGGGTATCTCGGGTTCGACCGTGCGCGCCGTCCAGGACCGTGTTGGCCATCCTCACGATCTCGGGGGTCGAGCGATAGTTCCGCTCGAGCCGGATGGTGCGGGCACGTTTGAACTCCTTGCGGAAATCCAGCAGGTAGGAGGCACGGGCGCCCGCGAAGGTGTAGATGGTCTGGGCGGCGTCACCGACCACGCAGAGGTCATCCGAGGTGCCCAGCCAGAGTCGCAGCAGGGCATGCTGGAGGGCGGAGACGTCCTGGTACTCGTCGACCACGAAGTGCTTGTACTGGCTGCGCACCTCGCGGGCGACGTCCGCGCGCTCGGTGAGGAAGCCGACCATGTGCAGCAGGACGTCCTCGAAGTCGATCACCCCGCGCTCCTTCTTCACCTCCTCGTACTGGGTGAGGATGCGCGAGATGGAGCGCGAGTCGAAGCCTGCGACGCCCGGCCGACGGGTCTGCAGGGCCGCCTCCGGATAGGACTCGGGGGTGAGCATCGAGACGCGCGACCACTCGACCTCGGCGACGATGTCCCGCAGCGCGGCCCGATCAACGCTCAGGTGCAGTCGCTGGCAGGCCTCGCCGATGCCGGCGAACTTGTTCGGCAGCAGATCCGGCATCGCCCCTCCCACCACACGCGGCCAGAAATGGCGCAGCTGCCGCAGCGCCGCGGCGTGGAAGGTGCGGGCCTGCACCGCGGGGACGCCGAGGTCCCGCAATCGCGAGCGCATCTCGGCGGCGGCCTTGGCGGTGAAGGTCACCGCGAGCACATGGCGCGGGTTCAGCTGACCGGTGGCGACCCCATAGGCGATGCGGTGGGTGATCGCACGGGTCTTCCCGGTGCCGGCGCCGGCGAGCACACAGATCGGGCTGCCGAAGCTGCTCGCCACCTCGCGCTGCTCGGGATCGAGCGCGGCGAGCAGCGACTCGGCATCGGTGGGTGCGGAGGGGTCAACGGCGGGGGCGGAATGGTCGGTCATCACCGTTCATCCTGCCAGGACCGGGTGACGGTCCGGGGGCCGCTGTGGACGGCAGGTGCCCCACACCACCTCTGGGGGCTCACCGCTCGGCGGAGCGCCCGTACCAGTCGTCGATGAGGGCACGGCCCATGGAGGCAGAGCCGGGCAGCGCGATCTCCTCCGCCTCGAGAGCTGCGGCGAGCTCCTCGCGGGTGAACCAGCGGGCCTCGGCGATCTCGTCCTCCTGCAGCGTGAGCTCGGCGGCGTTCGGAGCCCAGGCGCGGTAGCCGAGCATCAGCGAGCGGGGGAAGGGCCAGGGCTGGCTGCCCATGTACTGGACCTCCTCCACGATGACCCCGACCTCCTCGGCCACCTCGCGGGCCACCGCGTTCTCGAGGCTCTCACCGGGCTCGACGAAGCCGGCCAGCACGGAGTGGAAGCGGCTGGGGAAATGCGCGTTGCGGGCCAGCAGCAGACGGTCCTGCCCGTCGCGCACGGCCATGATCACGGCGGCGTCGGTGCGGGGGAACTGCTCGACGCCGTCCTCCTGGCAGCGCAGCACCCAGCCGCCCATCTCCGCCTCCAGCATCGCTCCGCACAGCGGGCAATGACGCATGGACCGGTGCCAGAACCCCATCGCGACGGCCGCTGCGGCCAGATCGGCGTCGTGATCGTGGAGCCTGTCGGCGACGCGTCGCAGGTCACGCAGGTCACGGCCGGGAGCGTCGAGCTCGGCGCTGGGCTCGGGCACCTCGACACCGAGCACGCGGTATCCGTCACGCCGTCCCAGCAGCACCAGCGGCTGCAGGGTCCCTTCGCGGGGATCCTCGGTCTCCAGCAGCGCGTGGAGAGTGCCGTCCTCGTCCTCGCGCAGGGCGACCGCACCGGCCCTGGTGACCAGGTATCGGGCGTCGTCCCCCGGGGAGAGGATCTCCGGGTCGCTGCGCAGCAGCGCATCGCGGTCGGAGCCTAAGAGGGTGAGCGGGGTGCTGAGGTGGGGGCCACGGATTTTCGCCATGCTCCGAGCCTACGTGGAGCGGACGCCTCGGCCGGGTACGGTGGTCGGGTGCATCGCAACTCCTATTCCCTGGCTGCCCTCTCCGCGGCGGCGGTCCCCGGGCTGATCCCGGTGAGGACCATGCCGATCGCCACCCCGGCCGAGGATCTCGACGTCGCCGGCATCGTCGGCGAGGACGGCCGACGGGTGATGATCCTCTCCCCCGCCTCGACCGCGTCGGGGATCCGGCTCGAGCGCGATCTCAAAGTGGCCGATGCTCTCGCGGGCACCCCGCTGCGCAGCGTGATCCCGCCGGTGCTCGGATTCGTGAAGCTCTCCGAGGGAGGTCGCTGCGTGGTCACCGAAGCTCCCGCCGGCCGTCCGCTGATGCTCGATGCCCTGCACGGGAGCGCGGATCTCGCCCGCTCGCTGGGACAGGTGCTGGCCCGGATCCATACCGTCCCCCGCTACGCCGCCGAAGCCGCTGGAGTCGAATCCTTCACCCCCGAGGTGCTGCTCGCCGAGCATCGCGCACGGATCGCCACCGCCAAGGCCGGCGGGCATCTCCCCGCCGCCGTCGCCCAGCGCTGGGACGCGCTGCTCGAGGACGAGGAGCTGTGGGACTTCACCCCGCAGTTCGTGCACGGGGACCTCTCGGAAGAGAGCCTGTTCATGTCCGGTCACCGCGTCAGCGCGCTGCGTGACTGGTCCTCCTCGAAGGTCGCGGATCCCGCCTCGGACCTGGCCTGGCTGATCTCCTCCCTGGATCCGGAGCGGTTCGATGAGCTCTACGGCTCGTACCGCGAGGAGCTGCCCACCTCGACCCACCCGCGGCTGATAGAGCGTGCTCAGGCGCTCGGCGAGTTCGCCGTCGCCGAATGGCTCGCACACGGTCTGGAGATCGAGGACCAGGAGATCGTCGCCGACGCCCGAGGGATGATCGCCGACCTCGATGCCGACCTCGCCCAGATCGCCCGGGACGAGGCCGAGCGCGCCTACGAGGAGATGAGCTCCCGGGAGGACGGCTCGCACTGAGCCCGCAGCGCAGGACGAGCCCTCCCGTGGGGCGCCCTCACGTCACTCCCCCATGAACGTCACTCCCCCGCGAGCATCTGCGCGATCTTCTCGCGGGAGGGGTGACGGCGCACCTCGTGGGTGACCCCATCGGCCACGAAGTGGAAGGCGGTGCGGATCCGGGCGAGCGGCAGCCCTGTCTGCTCGTGCCAGGCCAGGCGGTAGAGCGAGAGCTGGAGGGCGCGTTCGCGCAGCTGGGCGGGGCGCGGGACTCGGCCGGTCTTCCAGTCCACGATCATCACGCCCTGGGTGCCGTCGGTCCCCTCGGGGTCGGCGAAGACCGCGTCGATGATGCCCCGCACCGCGATCTCCCCGATCCGGGTGTGGACGGGCTGCTCGACCGCGAGCGGTGAACGGTCAGCCCACTCGGATGCCGCGAAGGCGTCCCGCAGGCTCCGATCGTCGGCGCCGGGCCCCTCCTCGTGGTCCTCCGCGTCCTCCAGGTCCAGCAGGTCCTCGAGGTCCAGCAGGGTCGCGCTGTCGTAACGGGACTCGAGCCAGGCATGGAAGGCGGTGCCGCGGGCGGCCGCCGGAGAGGGGCGGCGCGGCAGGGGGCGCAGCAGGTCGATCGCCGCGGCGTGGGGATCCCGGGCCTGGTGGACCACCTGAGAAGCTGAGAGCCGCGGCGGGGAGTGGACCAGCGGCGGGGCGGCCTGCTGCTCGATGTCCGCGACGGCGCGCCGCACCAGCTCGGCGAGCTGCGGGTCCGCCGGCGCATCGTCCGTCGCTGCGGCGTCGGTGAGCAGCGCTGCGGCGCGGGCCCGGGCGCGCTCCTGCTCCCCGGGGGCCGGCGGCCACTGCGCCTGCGGGCGTTCGCTCTCCAGGGGGTTCTGCTCGGGGATCTCCTGGACGGTGCGGAAGCGCTCGGGCACCAGGTCCCCCACTTCGGTGAGATAGCGCGAGCGGGGCCGGGCGGAGGCGAGCCCGCTGCGCCAGGCGGCAGAGGTCAGCAGCAGGCGGCGGCGCGCCCGGGTCACCGCGACGTACATCAGCCGGCGATCCTCCCGCAGCGACTCCTCGCCCTGGGCGAAGCGGTAGTCCTCGATGAGTCCTTCGGCGTCGACCTGGGTATCTGCTTCGGCCCAGGCCAGCTCCGGGAGGGTCTCTGCGTCGCCGCGCAGGGCGGTGGGCACCGATGCGGAGGCGAGCTTGCCCAGCCAGCCGTCCCCGGGTACCCGGGTGCGGCCCGCCTCATCGGTCTTCGCCCGACGCAGGTCGTAGGAGGGGACGGTGCCCTCGGTGAGCCCGGCGACGGCGACCAGGTCCCATTCCAGGCCCTTGGCGGAGTGCATGGTGACGATCGTGACCGCGGCCGGGTCATGCGCGGTTTCGGGGGCGGCGGTGACGGCGAGCCCTGCCTCCTCGTCCTCGCTGATCTCGAGCAGGTCGAGATAGGCGCCGAGCCCACCGCGCCTGGCGGTGCGGTCGAACGCTGCAGCATGGTCACGAAACGCTTCGAGATCGGCGAGCGCCCGGGAGTCGGGCTCGGATTCCAGCAGCGTGAGGTCGACGTCCAGCAGCCGGGTCGCGGCGGTGATCAGGTCCGGCAGCGGCAGCGGGAGCAGTCGTCGCAGCTCGCGCAGGAGCTGCTGGACCTGGAGCAGCCGGGCCCGTCCGGTGGTGGTGAGGGATCGGCCGGAGGGGTCGGTCCAGTCAGCGGGCGGGAGGTCGTCGACCGCGTCGATGAGCGAGACGGTCTCCGCCTCGTCCTGACCGCCCGGAGCCTCTCCATCGCGGCGCAGGCGAGAACCCATCCGGTCCCGCCAGCGGCCCAGCACCGCGAGGTCCCGGGCTCCGAGCCGGAACCGGGGCCCGGTCAGCAGGCGCATCAGCGCGTCCCCGCGGCCGGGGTCGTAGGCGCATTCCAGCACCGCTCGGACATCAGCGACCTCGGGGCGGTGCAGCAGCCCGCCCAGACCCACCACCTCGACGGCCAGCCCCTGCTCCTGAAGTCCTTCGACCAGGGCGGGGATCTGGCGGCGGGCGCGCACCAGCACCGCGGCCGACGCCGGCGCCTCGTCATCTGCGCCTTCCGCCCGGCGCTCGAGGACCCAGCGGCCGATCGCGCGTGCCTCGGCGCGCTCGTCGGCCGCCTCGATGATCTCGCAGGCGCCCTCCCCCGCCCCGGGCCGGGGCTGCAGCTCGGGGATGGTGAGCCCCGCATCGGCGTGGCGCAGCGGGGCTGCGAGCCGGTTCGCCGTTGCGAGCACTGCCTGGTCGTTGCGCCACGAGGTGGACAGCGTGCGCTGCAGGACACTCTGCTCGGGGGTCGCGAAGGCGTCGGCGAATCCCGCGAGCGAGGCGGCGGAGGCTCCGCGCCAGCCGTAGATCGCCTGCTGCGGGTCGCCGACGGCGCAGGCGGCATGGCCGGGACCGAAGAGGTCGGTGAGCATCTGCAGCTGCGCCACGGAGGTGTCCTGGAATTCGTCCAGCAGCACCACCTTGTGCATGCGCCGCGCGAGAGAGCTCGCGGCCGGTACCTCCCTCGCCACCCGGGCTGCGAGGGAGACCTGGTCGGCGAAGTCGAGGGCGGAGGCCTCGGCGCGGATCTCGGCGAAGCGTTCGAGCAGCGGGATCAGCGCGAGCCGGGACTCGAGTGCCCCGAGCACCTTGGCGACCTCCTTCGGGGTGGTGCGGCGGCGCCCCTCGACCTGCAGCGGGATCTGGGACAGATGCTCGTGGATCTCGTGCAGGTGGGCGGCGAGCTGTGCCGGGGTCACCAGGTGATCGGCCAGCGACGAGGTCAGCGAGAGCAGTGCGGCGGTGAGGGTCGCCGGGGAGGCCTCGAGGTCCAGCGAGTCGTCCCAGCCCTCGATGATCTCGTGGGCGAGCTGCCAGGAGGCGGAGGTGGACATCATGGTCAGCTCGGGGTCGATGCCGACGGCGAGCGCATGCTCGCGCACCAGGTCCAGGGCGAAGCCGTTGTAGGTGTGGACCACCGGGCGCTGCCCCACCAGGTCATCGCCCCCGCACTCGAGGCCGCGCGGGAGGGGCAGGCCTTCTGCGCGCAGCGCGGTGGCGAGGGTGCCGAGGCGGGCACCGATCCGCTCGGCGAGCTCGTGGGCGGCCTTGCGGGTGAAGGTCAGGCCCAGCACCTGGCGGGGCTCGACGATCCCATTGGCGATCAGCCACACCACCCGGGAGGCCATGGTCTCGGTCTTCCCCGAGCCGGCTCCGGCGACCACCAGCATCGGGGCCAGCGGCGCCTCGATCACCGAGGTCTGCTCGGCGGTGGGCGGGGGCTGTTCGAGCAGTGCTGCGAGGGACGCGGCGGAGTGGCGGGCCCTCTCGGCGGTGCTAGCGATGCCGGCGATGTCGGCGATGTCGGCGGTGCCGGGGGTGTCGGGGGTGTGCGGCGAGGTCACAGCTGATCTCCTTCGGGCTGCAGCGGGCAGCTGCTGCGCACGGCGCAGTGGGTGCAGTGGGCGTTCACGCGGGCGGTGACCTGGTCTCCGGACACGTCGCGGGAGACTTGCTGGACCAGGTCGTCGAACCAGGCGGGGTCCTCGGCGCGAGGCAGGGCAGTCTGGGTGCGCACCGCGGCCTTCTTCCCGCCGGTGCCGACGTAGACCAGCTGGGCTCCGTTGAGCCGCTCGGGGGCATCCTCGCCGAGCTCCTCGTTCAGCGCGCCCTCGCGCACCGCCGCCTGGTAGGCGGCCAGCTGGAGATCCTCCTCGGCCTTGGCAGCGCTCTTCGCGGCGCGCCCGGATTTGAGGTCCACGACCCGCAGCCCGGTCGCATCGCCCTCGATCCGGTCGATGCTGCCGCGCAGCTGCACCCTGCCGAGCTCCACCTCGAAGGCGGCTTCGACGGCGAGCGGCTCGCCCGCACTGCGCAGATGCTCGGCGAGCAGGCGGGCGGCGTCCTCGGCGCGACGCACCCGGCGCCGGCCGGACCAGGTCTCGGTGCCGGGCACGGTGCGCAGCAGGGTGTGCAGCTCACCGAGCAGGTCCTCCTCGGGCCCCTCCGGGCCACGGGGATGGACCTGCGCGAGATGGTGGAGGGCGGTGCCGATGAGCTGCGCGGGCCCGCCTGAGCGGGTGCCGCCCGCCCGTTCCATCAGCCAGGACTGCGGGCAGTCCACCGCGCGTTCGAGGGCGGAGGGTGAGAGCCGGATCGGGGTGCCGTCCTCGTGCAGCGGCTCGGTGGAGCTGGGCTCCTGGTGATACCAGCGGGCGGGATCGGCGCCCGGGGCCCCGGCGCGGCCCAGGGCTGTCAGGGCGAGCGCCGCATCACGGATCTGCTGGGGGTCCTCGTCCTGCAGACGGCGTCGCAGGGCCGCGACCAGTCGACGGGCGTCGGGCGCGGGGCCGGGGTCCCGACGCAGGGTCTCGACATCGACCCACGGCGCCTGGACCAGCGCCTCGAGGGCGTCGAAGAGTGCGGAGGGCTCGCTCTGCTCATCCTCCACCGCGGTGACCAGCACACGCCGTCGGGCCCGCGCGAGAGCGCTGACGGCCAGGCGCAGCTCGTCGGCGAGCACCTGTTCGCGCTGGAGCGCCCGGAGGGCTTCGAGCTCGAGCGGGAGCTCGCCGCCGCGGCGAGCTCCTGCCCACAGCGACAGCTCGGCGGCGCCGAACAGGGTCGAGCGCAGGCGCAGGTCGGGCCAGGCGCCTTCCTGCAGGCGGGCGAGCACCACGGTGTCCCGGTGCTCGCCGGCGAGCTGGGCGGGGGTGAGCACGGCGATACGGCCGCGGGCGGTGGCGGCCGGTGCGAGGGTGTCCTCGACGACGGCCTGGGCGCGGATCTGCTCGACCAGGTCCAGCGCCCCGGCCCCGGGGCGGCGGTCGGTGAGTCGTTCTGCCGCGGCGAACAGCTCCAGCAGGGCGTCGAGCCGGGAGGACGCCATCCGCGAGCGCGCACCGTCGACGTCGCCCGCATCTCCCAGGGCGGCGCGGCGCCAGCCGGAGGCGAGGCCGGAGGCGTCCCAGGCGTGCCAGAGCACCTGCTGGGCGTCGGCCCGGCGATGCTCGCGCACCGCACGGATCATGTCCCGCACCCGGTGCACGGGAGCGGCGGCGCGGCCCTTTGCGTCCGGTGCGGGGAGCCCCGGCAGCTCGGGGTCGACCAGAGCGCGGGCGAGCAGCTGCTCGCTGGTCGCCGTGCTGTCCGGCTCCGTGGCACGGTGGGCTCCCAGCAGCAGCCGACGGATGCGTCGCAGGCGGAGGGTGTCCGCATCGCCGAAGGGACCGCGCAGCAGCTCATCGGCGATCCTCGGGTCGAGCGCTGCGTCCGCGGGGGCGAGGCCGATCTCGAGGATGGTCATCAGATCCGCGACCGCGGGGACCTCGCGCAGCGGCTGGGGACGGCGCGGTGCCCGCACGGGCAGACCAGTGCGGGAGAGCAGATCTGCGACGTCGGCCACGGCGGCTCCGGAGCGGCACACCACCGCCATCTCGTCGTAGGGGACATCCTCACGGTGGTGGAGGTCTCTCAGCGCGGAGCCGATCAGCCGTGCTTCGTCGAGCGGGTCCTGTGCCCGCAGCGCCACCAGTCCCCCGCGGCGGGTGCTGCGCGGGCGTCGGGAGTCCGCCGGTGCGCCCGCCAGCGGAAGCCTGCCCCGCAGCGTGTCGACCACGGCGGTCAGACCCTCCATCTGGGCATGCATGCCGTCCAGGAGCACCTCGGTGAGCGGCCGCGGCAGCAGCTCGCGCAGCCGGTCCCCGGCATCGGGCAGAGCGCCCCGGAAGGTGTCGACCGCAGCATCGGGGCTGCTGCACACCATCACCCTCGCTCCGGCCGCGCGCAGCGCTGCGATCAGGTCGATCCCGGCAGCGGTGAGGTCCTGGGCATCGTCCACCACCACGGCACGGAAGGGCAGGGGGGTCTGCGGGTCTGCGAGCAGGCGCACGGCACGGCGCACGAGGGCGCCGGAGTCCAGGCGGGGTCCGGCGTCCAGGGCGGCAGAGGCCTCGAGGTCGAGCACCCCGAGGTAGTCGCGCAGAAGTGCGGCGGCATCCTGCCAGGCGGGTCTCCCCCGGTCGCGGCCCAGGGACTCGAGCTCGGACGGGGAGAGCCCGAGCTCGGTGGCGCGGGTGATCAGATCCCGCAGCTCGGTGCGGAATCCGGGCAGGGTGCGGGCCGTGGCGTCGACGTCGAGATGCCAGCTCTCGCGCTGTGCGATCAGCTCGGCCAGCAGCGCGTCCTGCTCGGCGCCGGTGACCAGGGTCGGCGCGCCCAGGCCACGTCGAAGGGCGTCGGCGCGGGTGATCGCGTGGCCGAGTGCCGGCGGAGTCATCGCTCGGATCTGTCCGCTCCCGTGCACGGCCAGGGCGTCCCGCAGCCGGCCGGCGGCGACACGCCGGGGGGCCAGCAGCAGCGTCCCTTCGCCGGAGAGCTCGGCGGCGGCCAGCGCGAGCGACGTGCGCCCGCTGCCCGGACCGCCGTGGACGAGCACATCTTCTCCGCCGAGGAAGCTCTCCAGCGCCCGTTGCTGGGCAGGGTCCAGGGCACTGGCGGGGTGGACGGCAGGCAGCGCCTCGAGATCGGGTCCGAGCAGTCGGATCCCTGCACCGGTGATCGTGCCCATCGTTCGCATGACTCCATTCCACCCCACGGGGCCCACAAGCGTTCATACCACCGGGGAGAGCTGACGGCGGTAGAGTGTTCGGGATCACGACGAACCCGACATTTGTCCCGCGGCACGCGCCCACCGCTGCGGTCCGAGACGGAGGCCGATGCCCATGTCCACGTCCGCCACGGCCAGGATGCCCCGTGCTCAGCGCCGCATCCAGCTGCTCGAGCTTGCGACCCGAGTGTTCACCGAGAAGGGCTACCAGGCCACGTCGATGGACGACATCGCCGCCTCGGCAGGGGTCACCAAGCCCGTGCTCTATCAGCACTTCAGCTCCAAGGAATCCCTCTACATCGAGGTCCTCGACATCATCGCCGAGACGATGCTCGAGGAGGTGCGGGCATTGAGCGAGTTCCAGGGCGACACCAGCTCCCGGGTTCGCCGCGGGCTGCATCGCTTCTACCGGTTCGTGGCATTGGACAACTCCCTGCGGCTGTTCACCGGCCACGAGGTGATCTCCGAGGCGGTGCAGGAGCGCGTGGTCGTGGTCCTGGATCGGCTCGCGATCGCGCTGGCCGGCGTGCTGACAGCTTTCCGCCAGGTCAGCGTCGAGGAGTCGCGGATCCTCGGCCGAGGGCTCATCGCCGTCACCCAGACCACCGCGCAGCTGCTCCACAGCGCGGAGGACGAGGAGGCACGCGAGACGATCCTCCACACGATGACCACCACTGTGGTGCACGGGCTGATGGGCTTCGCAGCTCTCGAGAATCCACGGACCGGCGAGGTTGTGCTGGGGGCGGACAGAGAACCCGTGCCCTCCTCCGACGCGTAGACTTCGAACGGCACAGCAACGAACGTCCCCGCCCTGGTGGCGGAGGGAAGGTCAGGTCATGGAGATCCGAATCGGCATCCAGCACTCCCCTCGCGAGATCGTGATCGAGTCCGAAGAGAAGGCTGACGCCCTGCTCGAGCGGCTCGGCACGGCCATCACCGACGGCACCCCCGTCACCCTGGTCGACGACAAGGGACGCACCGTGCTGATCCCCGGGGCGAAGGTCTCCTACGCCGAGGTCTCCACCGAGGAGCCCCGCCGCGTCGGCTTCCTCGGCTGAGACCTGATGATCCCGCGGTCCCTGTGAACGCCGACGAGGACCGGCCCCGCAGCGCGTCGGAACTCGACGAGGACGGCCACGCCGTCCCCGCCGAGGAGCAGCCGGATCCTGAGGAGTCCCCGATCCGTCGGCGCCGACTGCGGCGCCGCCGCGCACGCCTGCTGCATGTCACCACCACGGCGGTGGTGGCGGTGCTGGGCGGGATCGTGGGCCTGCTCCTGGTCCCTGCCACCACGGTCGAAGTGGGCCCGCTGACCGCCAGCGTGCACCTGCGCCCCTCCCTCTCCTCGCAGACGGTGATCCTGCTGCCGCCGGTGGGCGAGGTCACCTTCGACTCCCACACCGCCCCGGTGCGCATCGAGGCCAGGGTCAAGGCCGTGGACGTCGAGAAGGCGGAGGCGCTGTTCTACGCAGATTCCGGGTTCACCGAGCTCCAGCAGTCCGCCCCCGAGGCCATCACGGCCGCCGCGGCGAAGAATGCCGCGCTGAACGCATTGTTCGCCGCCGCCGGTGCAGGGCTCGCTGTGGGGCTGACCTTCCGCCGGGTGCGCCGTGCACTGGTCGCCGGCGGCAGCGCGGTCGCGGTGGTGGGAGCGTCGGTGGCCGCAACCTCGGTGACCTTCTCTCCCGAGTCCCTCAGCCAACCGAAGTTCGAAGGGCTCCTGTCCCAGGCCGCGTACATCGCGGACCTCGGCCAGGGCAAGGTCATCGACTACCAGAGCTATCGCGACACGCTCGCCGAGTTCGTGGGACAGGTCTCCGCGCTGTACATCGCCGCGGATTCGCTGCCGGTGGGGCTGGATCAGGAGAACCTGATCACCGTCCTGCACGTCTCGGACATCCACGACAATCCCCAGGCCTATGACGTGATCGAACAGCTGCACACGCAGTTCGCGATCGACGTGGTGATCGATACCGGGGACATCGTCTCCTGGGGCACTCCGCTGGAGAACGAGCTCCTGCACTCGATCGGCTCCCTCGACGTCCCGTACGTCTACGTCAGCGGCAATCACGACGGCGCCGCGGCCGCGGCCACGATCGAGTCCCAGCCCAATGCCACCGTGGTCGACAACGAGGTGGTCGAGGTGGCGGGGCTGCGCATCGCGGGCATCGGCGATCCCCGCTTCGCGGCCGACGACGACTCCGATGCCGGGGGCTGGCGCGAGGGCGACGAGGCGGTGATCGCAAGCGCCTTCCAGCTCGGGGACACCATCACGGCGTACGACGGCGAGCATCCTGCGGAGCCTGTGGACATCGCGCTGTTCCACGATCCGACCAAGCCTGAGGGGCTGCTGGGGCGCGCACCGCTGGTGCTGTCCGGGCACATGCACACCTCGAAGGTCGAGTTGGATCGCGATGATTCCGGGACCGACTGGCTGACCGTCGGCTCGACCGGCGGCGCGCTCGCGTCCGGCGGGGTCTCGCCGGTGCTCCAGGGAGACGATCCGCTGGACCTCACCGCGCGGATGCTCTATTTCGACAAGAACACCCGGCGCCTGGTCGCCTATGACGACATCGTGATGGGTGGGCTCGGCCTGGTGTCGGTCTCCATCCAGCGCTCCCAGATGCCTGATGAGGTCCCGGAGCTCGAGATCCCCGAGGGCGCCGAGACCCCCGAGGGCACCATTCCGCCCGAGCAGGAGGTCGAGCCCGGCGAGGGCCTGCCCGACGAGGACCGCGTCACGCCGACCGATCCGGTGAGCCCTCTGCCCGATCCCAGCGACGGGGGTCAGGAAGGGTAGGGCTGAGCAGGATCACTGTGAGTGGGAAAGAACCTGATCCGGGTGCCGATTCGGGCATGGGGGCTACGATGGCTATGCATATCCATGATCAGAGAGTTGAACGGTGCCTGAAACCATCCCGCACACCGATGAGGCCGTGTCGGCCTCCCCTGCCGTCGAGCTGAGCTCCGGCACCCCTGCCCCGGCCGAGCCGGAGCAGACCTTCGCCCATTTCGATGTTCGCACGGACATCGTCGAGGCACTGGCCGCGAAGGGCATCACCACTCCCTTCCCGATCCAGTCGCTGACCCTTCCGGTCGCCTTGCGCGGCCGCGACATCATCGGCCAGGCCAAGACCGGTACCGGCAAGACGCTCGGTTTCGGCATCCCGCTGCTGCAGAACTCCGTGGCCCCGGGCGAGCCGAACCCTCAGAACCGGGTGATCGGAAAGCCGCAGGCCCTCGTGGTGCTGCCCACCCGTGAGCTCGCAGTGCAGGTCGCTCAGGATCTTCAGACCGCGTCGGCGAAGCGGCCGATCCGGATCCTCACGGTCTACGGCGGCCGTGCCTACGAGCCGCAGATCGAAGCGCTCGAGAAGGGTGTCGAGGTCGTCGTGGGCACCCCGGGGCGCCTGATCGACCTGATGCGTCAGAAGTATCTGGACCTCTCCCAGGTGCGCACCGCGGTGCTCGACGAGGCCGACGAGATGCTCGACCTGGGCTTCCTCGAGGACATCGAGAAGCTGCTGCAGGCGGTGCCCGGCGATCGGCAGACGATGCTGTTCTCCGCCACCATGCCCGGTCCGATCATGGCGCTGGCTCGCCGGTTCATGAAGCAGCCCACGCACATCCGGGCGCAGGATCCGGGCGATGAAGCCCGCACGAAGGCCGACATCAAGCAGGTCGTCTACCGTGCCCACCAGCTCGACAAGATCGAGGTGATGGCCCGCATCCTGCAGGCTCGCGGCCGCGGCCTGTCGATCATCTTCATGCGCACCAAGCGCCAGGCGGACCGGGTGGCCGGCGATCTCGCCGATCGCGGCTTCGCCGCCGCTCCCCTGCACGGCGACCTCGGCCAGGGCGCTCGCGAGCAGGCGCTGCGCGCCTTCCGCAACGGCAAGATCGACGTGCTGGTCGCGACCGACGTCGCCGCCCGCGGCATCGACGTCACCGACGTCACCCATGTCGTGAACTGGAACTGCCCGGACGACGACAAGACCTACCTGCACCGCACTGGCCGGACCGGGCGTGCGGGCAAGAAGGGCACTGCGGTCACGTTCGTGGACTGGGAGGACCTGGCGCGCTGGGCTCTCATCGCCCGCCAGCTGGGCCTGGAGTCCACCGAGGCCGTGGAGACCTACTCCACCTCCGATCATCTGTTCGCCGAGCTCGACATCCCTGCAGGGGTGAAGGGCACGCTGCCCAAGGGCGCGCGCACCCGCGAGGGTCTCGAGGCGGAGACGCTCGAGGATCTGGGCGGGACCGACCACTCCGGCCGCAGCTCGCGGGAGAGCCGCGGACGTGACGGCGGCCGCAGCCGCGAGGGCGGCCGTGGTCGCGATGGTGGCCAGGACGGTGGCCGCGCTCGTGAGGGAAGCCGGGGACGGGACGGCGGTCGCGAGGGCAGCCGTGACCGTGATGGCAGTCGTGACGGCAGTCGCGGACGTGACCGCTCCCGTGGTGGGCGCAGCGAGAGCCGCGTCCAGGATGGCGAGAGCACGGAGAGCACCGCGAGCCAGGACGTCGCCGGCACCTCGAGCGACGCCGGTTCGAACACTGCTGGCTCCCACACTGCCGGCTCGAACGCTGCCGTCAGCGGCGCGTCCGCCTCCGAGCGTCCCCGCCGCAGCCGTTCGCGGTCGCGCACCCGTCGGGTCAACGGCGAGGTGGTCGACGAGACGCCGACCGGGACGTCGGCCAGCGACAAGAGCGGCGAAAGCAAGAGCGGCGAGAACAAGGGCAGCGGAAGCAAGGGCGGCGAGAGCCGGGGCGAGTCCTCGGGCGATGACCGTCCGCGCCGTCGCCGGTCCCGGGGCGGCCGCGGTCGCTCCGGCGGCAACAGCTCCGGAGCTGCTCCGCAGGAGGGCTGAGGCCCGCGGAAGGTCAGCTCCTCGAGGATGCTGAACCCCGCACGGTCGCAACCGAGCCTTCACGGTGGGCCATGAACGGCGGCCCATGAACGATGGCCCATGATCAGGCAGATCATGGGCCATCGTCATGCTCAGGGCCGGATGATGCGGGTGCCGCTGGTGGCCCGTGCTGCGATCGACTCGAGCACCTCGGGGGCGGTGAGATTCTCGCCCAGCTCATTGGGCTTGCCGCTGCCGTGGAAGTCGCTGCCGCCGGTGATCAGCAGGTCGTGCCGCCGGGCGAACTCGCGCAGCCGTGCGGTCTCCGCCTCGTCGTGCTCGCGGTGGTCGACCTCGATGCCGTCCAGCCCCGCGTCGACCATCGCCTCGAGCAGCGCGAGCGGCAGGTCGTCGTCGCGGGTCACCGAGCCGGGATGCGCGACGATCGAGACGCCGCCCGCCTCCCGGATCGCACGCACGGCGGCCAGCGGCGAGGGGGCATAGTAGGGCACGTAATAGGGGCCGGAGGGACGCAGCACCTCGGTGAAGGCCGCAGAGCGGTCCGGGACCACCCCGGCGGCCACGAGCGCGTCCGCGATGTGCGGGCGACCGATCACGGTGGTCTCGCCGGCGACCTGGGCGGTGACGTCCTCCCAGCTGAGCGGGTGGTCCACGGAGATCAGCTCGACCATCCGCCGCGCGCGCTCGACCCGTGAGGCGCGGGCGCTGGCCATCTCCTCAGCCAGGTCGGAGTCCGGCGAGGGGTCCACCAGCAGCGCGAGGATGTGCACGCTCGAGCTCTCGTGCTCGCTCGAGACCTCGATCCCCGGCACAGCCGCCAACCCGCTGGCGGCCACCGCCGCCGGCAGCTCGGACCAGCCATCCACGGTGTCGTGGTCCGTCAGAGCCAGCACGTCCAGGCCTGCTGTGCGGGCCTGCGCGAACAGCTCCCCCACTCCCGTGGTGCCGTCGGACCACGAACTGTGGGAATGCAGATCGATGCGCTGGCTGTCTGGGGAGTCTGACCTCTCACTCATACGACCAGGGTAGACCGCGACATGAGAACATCGTGGTGTGAACACCGAGAGCGTCAAGAGCACCCAGAACACCGAGAGCGCCGAGAGCGCCGAGCGGATGAGGGACCTCGCCTGCCGAGGAGATTCCCGCTCCCAGCGCCCCAACAATGAAGCCTTCCGAGAGTTCATCTCCTCCGGCTGGGACGAGACCGTCCCCGATGCCGCCCGCCTCGAGTCTGCGGACGCCACCCCGGCGCGCCGGGATGCGCTGGTGCGCCGCCTGCCCGGTACCCGCCTGGTGCTGCCTGCCGGTGTGCTCAAGGTGCGCTCCAACGACACTGACTACCCCTTCCGGCCCGATACCGCCTTCGCGTACTTCTCGGGCCTCGGCACCGATGAGGAGCCGGACAGCGTGCTCGTGGTCGAGCCTTCTGCCGAGGACCCCGAGACTGCGGAGGCGACCTACTTCTTCCGTCCCCGCGCCGGGTTCGACACCGATGAGTTCTATGCCGATTCCCGCTATGGCGAGATGTGGGTGGGACGTCGGCCCACTCTCGTCGAGGCCTCGCAGCGCCTGGGCATCGAGGTCCGTCACATCGAGGATCTGCGCGATCACCTTGCGAAGGATGTCGGCGCCCAGCTGTCGCTGAGCGTGATGCCGGGCGTGGACGCCGCCGTGGAGTCGATGGTCGAGGAGATCCGCGGCCAGAACGGCCTGCCCGGCGGGGACGAGGCCCTGGGCGAGCATGCCGCTCTCAAGGAGGCCGCGAGCGAGCTGCGCCTGGTCAAGGACGAGTACGAGATCGGGCAGCTGCAGAAGGCGGTCGACGCCACCATCCGCGGCTTCGAGGACGTCATCCGCCACCTGCCGGAGGCCGTCGGCCATCCGCGCGGCGAGCGCGTGATCGAGGGAGTCTTCGCCGCCACCGCACGGGCCGACGGCAACGGCGTCGGCTATGACACCATCGCCGCCGCCGGCGACCATGCCTGCACCCTGCACTGGACACGCAACCACGGCGTCGTGCGCGGGGACGAGCTGGTGCTGATCGACGCCGGGGTCGAGGTCGATTCGCTGTACACCGCCGACATCACCCGCACCCTGCCCGTCGCCGGCACCTTCTCACCGGTGCAGCGGAAGATCTATGAGGCGGTGCTGGCAGCCTCGGACGCCGCCTTCGCAGTGGCCCGTCCCGGGCTGCGATTCCGTGAGCTGCACGCCGCGGCGATGGAGGTCCTCGCCCATACGCTCGAGGAGTGGGACCTGCTGCCCGGCACCGCGGAGGAGTCACTCTCCCCCGAGGGCCAATGGCATCGACGCTGGATGCCCCACGGCACCAGCCACCACCTGGGGATGGACGTGCACGACTGCGCCCAGGCTCGCCGCGAGATGTACCTCGACGCGGAGCTCGAGCCGGGCATGGTCTTCACCATCGAGCCCGGGCTGTACTTCAAGGAGAACGACCTGCTGGTCCCCGAGGAGCTGCGCGGCATCGGGGTGCGCATCGAGGATGACGTGCTGGTCACCGCCGACGGCGTCCGGAACCTCTCCGCCGCCGCACCTCGCGGCGCCGACGAGGTGGAGCGCTGGATCGCCGAGCTGCGGCAGTGAGCACCACGGCTCAGCCGCGCTTCTACGCGGCCCGGCTCGCCGGCACCTCGGTCTTCGATCCCATCGGAGACGTGGTGGCGACGGTCCGTGACGTGGTGGTGGTGCCGCAGTCCCGCACCAGCGCGCGGGCCGTCGGCCTGGTGGTCGAGGTGTCCGTCAAGCGCCGGGTGTTCCTCCCGATCACCCGGGTCACCTCCATCTCCCCCGGCCAGGTGATCTCCACCGGGGTGCTCAACGTGCGACGTTTCGAGAAGCGCACCGGCGAGCTGCTGGTGATCGGTGAGCTGCTGGATCGGGCGGTGACGCTCCTCGACGGCACCGGCGAGGCGACGGTGCTGGACATCGCGCTGGACCAGAACCGTCACCGCGACTGGGACGTCTCCCGACTGCACCTGCGCCGCCGCCGCGTGGGCAGCTCGCTGAGCCGGCTGGTCACCCGCGGCCAGACCCTCACCGTCGAGCTGTCCGAGGTCTCGGGGCTCTACGGCACCCAGGCTGAGCAGTCCGCGCATCTGCTGGCCGCGTCCTATCAGGATCTGAACCCTGCCGACCTCGCCGAGATCATCCAGGAGCTCGAGCCCAAGCGCCGGATCGAGCTCGCCGGTGAGCTGGCCGACGAGCGCCTCGCCGACGTTCTCGAGGAGCTCCCCGAGGACACCCGGGTCGAGGTGGTCACCGGGATGGACGCCACCCGCGCGGCGGACATCCTCGATGCGATGGATCCCGACGACGCCGCGGACCTCGTCCAGGAGCTCCCCGAGCATGTCGCCGCGCACCTGCTGAACCTGATGGAGCCCGAGGAGGCGGAGGACGTCCGCCGCCTGCTCGCCTATGACGAGTACACCGCCGGCGGCATGATGACCACCGAGCCGCTGATCGTCGCGCCGGAGACCCCGGTGGCGCACTGCCTGGCGATGATCAGCCGCGAAGCGGTCCACGCCGCTCTCGCCTCGACCGTGCACGTGTGCCGCTCCCCGCTCGAGACACCCACCGGGAAGCTGCTCGGCATCGTCCACTTCCAGCAGCTGCTGCGGGAGCGTCCGGACCGCCCTGTCGGCGAGATCATCGATCCCGACCGGGTCGCGGTCGAGCCCTCCGCCCCGCTGTCCACCGTCACCCGCGAGATGGCGACCTACAACCTGGTCTCCATCCCGGTGATCGATGAGGACGGCCGCCTGCTGGGCGCGGTCACGGTCGATGACGTGCTCGACCATGTGCTGCCCGATGACTGGCGCGAGCAGGACGAGCCGCCGCCCGCCACCGGACAGATCGATCTGTCGGAGATCGCCCGGGCCACCGCCCGGGACGCCGAGGCCGCCGCCGCGGACCGCACGAAGGGAGAGTGAACATGGCAGAGCGCAACCCCGCCCCGCTCGATGATCCGGCACCCCGGCGCCGGCCGCTGCTGCGCAACCCCTTCCGCGGAGACACCTTCGGGCGCGGTGCGGAGGGCTTCGCCCGGATGATGGGCACCCCGGCGTTCCTGGTCGGCATGACCATCTTCTGCGCGGTGTGGCTGACCTGGAACTCGCTGATGCCGGAATCGGCGCAGTTCGATCCCCGGGCCCTGAATTTCACCCTGCTGACGCTGATCCTCTCCCTCCAGGCCTCCTACGCCGCGCCCCTGCTGCTGCTCGCGCAGAACCGTCAGGACGACCGTGATCGCGTGCAGGTCGAGCAGGATCGCCAGTCCAACGAGCGCAACCACGCCACCACCGACTTCATCACCCGAGAGATCGCCTCGCTGCGCCTGGCGCTGAACGATGTCGCCACCCGCGACTTCGTGCGCGGCGAGCTGCGCGATCTGCTCGACGATCTCGAGGCGCCTCCCGCGCCCGCCCCCGACGCCGACGCTCTGCGCGCGATCCTCCGTGAGGAGGTCGAGGCGGCGCTGGTCCGCCGTGACGCAGGCGACGGCGCCACGTCATCGAAGGAGCAGCATCCTCAATGAACGCTTCCGACCCCATGAATGCATCAGACCCAGTGAACGCGTCCGACCCCCGGAACGCCTTCGAACAGCCCGCTCCCGCGCACACCACCGGCGAGCAGCCCACCGAGCATCCCGGTGACGGACAGAGCGCTGAGGATTCGCGCGTCGCGCAGATCCGCGAGGCCCTGAACGGGGTGATCGACCCCGAGATCCGCCGTCCCATCACCGAGCTCGGCATGGTCGGCTCCGTCGACGTCGATGCCGAGGGCGTCGCGAAGGTTCATGTGCTGGTCACGATCGAAGGCTGTCCGATGCGTGATCGCATCGAGCGCGAGACTGCGGAGGCGACCGCGACCGTGCCCGGACTCTCGCGGGTCGAGGTCTCGACCAGCGCGATGACCGAGGAGCAGCGCAGCGAGCTCACCAAGCGGCTGCGCCAGGGCCGCCGCCAGATCCCCTTCAACCAGCCCGGCTCGCTGACCCGGATCTTCGCGATCTCCTCCGGCAAGGGTGGGGTCGGCAAGTCCACGGTGACCGCGAACCTCGCCGCGGCGATGGCGGCCGACGGACTGCGCGTGGGGGTGATCGATGCAGATATCCATGGCTTCTCGATGCCCGGCATGTTCGGCATCACCGACCAGCCCACCAAGGTCTCCGATCTGCTGATGCCTCCGGAGGGCCACGGGGTGGCGGTGATGAGCATCGGCATGTTCGTGCCCGAGGGGCAGGCGGTCGTCTGGCGCGGACCGAAGATGCACCGGGCGATCGAGCAGTTCGCCTCGGACGTCTTCTGGGGTGACCTCGACGTGCTGCTGCTGGACCTGCCGCCCGGCACCGGAGATGTGGCGATCTCCGTGGCCCAGCTGCTGCCCAGTGCCCAGATGGTCGTGGTGACCACGCCCCAGCAGTCCGCCTCGACGGTGGCCGAGCGGGTGGGCTCGCTGTCGACCTCGACCGAGCAGGAGGTCGCCGGGGTGGTCGAGAACATGGCCGGGCTGACCCTGCCCGACGGCACCGTGATGGATGTCTTCGGCACCGGTGGCGGGGATCGCGTCGCCGCGACGCTCGCCCGTGCCGTGGGGCACGACGTGCCCGTGCTGGGCCGGATCGCGCTGGATCCCGCGCTGCGCGAAGGCTCGGACCGGGGCGTGCCGCTGGTGGTCTCCGACCCCGATTCGCCGACCGCGATGGCACTCAAGGGTGTGGCCCGAGCGCTCGTGCGCAAGCCTCGCGGGCTGGGTGGGATGAAGCTGCCGCTGACGGTCGCCCGGTCCTGACAGGGGCACTCGGTCTTCAGGCCCGGGGCCGTCGGCTCCGGGGTGTCAGTTCAGGGGCGTCAGTTCAGGGGCGCCAGATCCGGCTGCGGAGTCCGCTCAGGTGGATGCTGCCGTCAGCTCAGGCGGCTGCCGCCGTAGGCTCAGGTGGATGCCGCCGTCGGCTCAGACGGATTCTGCCGTCAGCTCAGGTGGCTTCGTCGTCGAAGGGCGCCCGCTTCGGGGCCTTGTCCTTCGCCGACTTCGAGCCGGACTTCGCACCCTTCTTGGCGGCACCTGCTGCGGCGCCCCCGGCGGCGATGCTCATCGCCTCCTTGCCGGGCAGCAGCTCCTCGAGGTCGGTGTCACCCCAGGCCTCGCGGATGATGCGGCGAGGATCGTACTGGCGGGGGTCGTACTTCCGGAGGTCCTCGATGGCGATGCCCATCTCGTCCTCGACGGTCGAACGTGAGTCGTCCACCCAGCGGCGCGCCTGGCGCACCCACGAGATCAGCTGCCGGGTGACGTCAGGAAGACGCTGCGGCCCGACGAACACCAAGAACACGATGAGCAGGACGACGAGCTCCCACCCACCGAGGCCGATGAATCCGGTGCCGCCCATTGTCCACCTGTACGTCTCGAGGTCCGCTGATGCCTGACATTATTGCATCGCGCACCGCGCGGGGCTCACAGGAGCGGCGGCTGTCGTAGGATCGGCCAGATCAGAAGAGTGAACGGAGAGGATGCACAGATGTCGTCGGGAAAGGTGGCCAGCTGGGCCCATGGGGAGGAGTTCGTCGATGAGGCGACCCTCTTCTCCGACGATGGCATCCTCGCCCGAGCCAGGGATCGTGGCGCCGAGCTCGGCGCCACCCCGGTGCTCCCGGGCGCCGGGGCGCTCATGCGGGTGCTCGCCGCGGCGGTGCATGCACGCTCTGCAGTCGAGATCGGCACCGGCAGCGGCGTCGGCTCCCTCTATCTGCTCTCCGGCATGCACCCGGAGGGAGTGCTCACCACGATCGACCCCGAGGTCGAGAACCAGCGCGCGGCCCGCGAGGCCTTCGCCGAGGCCGGGATCCGCTCCCCCCGGGTGCGGACCATCGCCGGGCGTCCCCGTGACGTCGTCGGCCGCCTCACCGATCATGCCTACGACCTGGTGAGCTTCCCGGCCCATGCCCCACATGCGCTGGACCTGCTCGAGCACGCCCGCCGGCTGCTGCGGCCGGGCGGCGTGCTTGTGATCCCCCATGCGCTCTACCACGATCGAGTTGCCGACCCGGCGGCGCGGGATGCGACCACCCAGGCGGTGCGCGCACTGCTGAAGGGGATCACCGATTCCGAGGACCTGGTGGCCACGCTGACCGGCAGCGGGGACGGGGTGCTCGCCGCAGTGCTGCGCGGCTGAGACCCGACCGCAGGCTCCCGTGTGAACGCCCGTCCCCGGAACGCACTGCACCGCACGGCACGGCACCGCACGGCCTGATGAACACCGCCTGAGACAACAACAACAGCCCCGCACCGAATGGTGCGGGGCTGTGGTCTGGGATGGCGAGTTCTACTTGATGACGCCCTCGAGGGCATCCCGCAGCTCCACGGCTTCCGACGCGGCGATCTCGACGACCAACCGGCCGCCCCCCTCGAGCGGGACTCGCATGATGATGCTGCGTCCCTCTTCCACGACTTCGAGCGGACCGTCCCCGGTGCGCGGCTTCATAGCAGCCATCGCGTGCCTCCTTGGTGTGTCACTGCCCTTGCATGGCTCCCCCGGACGGGGCCTCGGGCAATGCGCGTACGGTGGCCATTATCTCAGGTCTCGGGACCTTTTCGCACGTCGGGTCCGGCGAGGCCTCGCCGGGAGGTCGATACCGTCCCCGAACCGGCCCATGGCGACCCCCACCATGAGCGCTCCCACCAGCACTGCGACGAGCAGCAGGAGCAGCACCATCGGACTCGCTGCACTCATGCGCCAGCCCCCTCCCGCTCGTCCCTCGCAGTTCGTCGACCGACGGAGTTCATGAGTCGGTCTCCTCCCACTCGTCCCTCGCAGTTCGTCGACCGAAGGTGTTCATCCCTCCGCTACGACCTGACGCGCAGCCTCTGCGCGGGCGACGTGCGTGGCGGCCGATCGCCGGAGGGCCTCCTGCTTGTCGGCGGACTCGACCTCCGCCGCCTCGCGCAGCACCTCGAGCGCTTCCTCGGGAGTGTCCACCACGCGCATCAGGTCGATGTCGGCAGGATTGATCATCCCGCCCTCCGCCACCGCCGTGCGCAGCCAGTCCAGCAGCCCCTGCCAGTAGGAGCGGCCCACCAGGACCACGGGGAACAGGTCGACCTTGTGGGTCTGCATGAGGCACAGGGCCTCGAACAGCTCATCGAAGGTGCCGAAGCCTCCCGGCATCACCACGAAGCCGCTGGAGTACTTCACGAACATCGTCTTGCGGGCGAAGAAGTAGCGGAAGTCGACACCGAGATCGACGTACTGGTTCAGGCCGGTCTCGTAGGGCAGCTCGATCCCGAGCCCCACGGAGACGCCTCCGGCCTCCTTCGCGCCCCGGTTCCCCGCTTCCATGATGCCCGGGCCGCCACCGGTGATCACCGCGTAGCCCAGGTCGACCACGCCCTTGGCGATCTCCACCGCGCACTGGTAATAGGGGTCGTCCTCGCCCAGCCGGGCGGAGCCGAAGATGGAGATGGCGGGGCCGAGCTCGGCCAGTGCCCCGAAGCCCTCGACGAACTCGGACTGGATCCGCAGCACCCTCCAGGGATCGGAGTGGACCCACTGGCCGTTGCCACCCTCTTCCAGGAGCCGCTGATCGGCGGTCCGGTCGGGTCGTTGGGAGCCGCGCATCGTGATCGGGCCCTTGCGGTATTGCTCTCGTTCCTCAGGCGTCATGGAGCGAGCGTAGCTCTCAGACGGCCAGGAATCGGCGCAGCCCCACCAGGGCCGCCTCGAGATCCTCCAGCGGCACGTGTTCGTCATCGGTGTGGGCGAGCAGCGGATCGCCGGGGCCGAAGTTCACCGCAGGGGTGCCCAGCGCGGAGAAGCGGGCGACGTCGGTCCAGCCCTGCTTCGCGGCCAGCGACACGCCCTCGCCGAGAGCCGCGAGGAATCCGCGAGCCGCATCGTTGTCCAGACCGGGCAGCGCGCCCCCGGCCGCATCGATCACGACGATCTCCAGGTCCAGGCCTTCGAGGACCTCCTGCACGTGCGCCTCGGCCTGCTCGACGGAGGTGTCCGGGGCGAAGCGGTAGTTCAGCACGGCGCTGGCCCGATCTGGGATCACGTTGCCGGCGATGCCGCCGGTGATCGAGACGGCGTTGAGGCACTCGCGGTACTCGAGCCCATCGATCACGGCGCGCCGTGCCTCGTAGGCGGCGAGGCGTTCGAGCACGGGGGCGAGATGGTGGATCGCGTTGTCGCCGACCCAGTCCCGGGCGGAGTGGGCGGCGACGCCGCGGGTGGTGACCTCGAGCTTCATCGTGCCCTTGCAGCCTCCCTCGACCCCGGCCGAGGTCGGTTCGCCGAGGATCGCGAAGTCCGCCTCGAGGTAGTCGGGATGCTCTACGGCGATCCGGGTCAGGGCGTTGTCCGCCGCCGCGACCTCCTCGTGGTCGTAGAAGATCCAGGTGAGATCCACAGGGGCGGTGGCTGCTTCGACGGCGAGCTTGAGGAACACCGCGACCCCGCCCTTCATGTCGCAGGTGCCCCTGCCCACCAGCTCCTCGCGACCCTCACGGACCCGGCGGGTCGAGGGCAGGTTGTCCGCGAGCGGGACGGTGTCGAGATGGCCGGCCAGCAGCACGCGCTGGGCAAGGCCCCGGTGGGTGCGGGCGATGACGGTGTCTCCATCACGCAGCACCTCGAGATGGGGCGCGTGCACGCGCAGCGCCTGCTCGACGGCATCCGCGAGCGCCTGCTCGTTCCCGGAGACGGATTCGAGGTCGACGATCGCAGCGGTGAGGTCGACGATGTCGGCGCGGGGGTCGAGGGCAGGGGCGGCCTGGTTGCTCATGGCGGTCATCGTGCCACGTCCGGGTATGGCAGGATCGCTGCGGTCATCCACCCACCGCGAAGGAGTGCTGTGCAGCTCGACGGCGAGGAACTGCGCACTCGCGCGGAGTCGGACGGCAGGGTGATCGCCGGGCTGCTCGACGTCTCGCAGCGCACCCGCTGCGCCGGCTCGAGCGACGAGCAGATCGCTGCGGGGAACCTCGCCGCCGCGCGGCGGGCAGTGCTCGAGTCCCGACCCGTCCCCCAGCCGGAGGAGCTCGAGAGCGCGGAGGCCGTGATCACCGCTGATTCCCGCACGCAGCGCCTCACGGGACATGCCTCCCGCGCCGAGTGTGCGCTCATCCTGGTCGGCGCGGTGTTCCTGGTCGCCGGTGGGCTCGGAATCCTGTTCAGCTCGGAAGTGCTCTTCGCCCTCGGTGCGATCGGGCTGGTCCTCGGCGGCGTGATGCTGCTGGTCCAGTGGTGCTGGCGCCGGCTGATCGCACGGCGACGGGTGACGGTGCTGATCGACTGGGCCGCGGGGCGGGACGGGCAGCTCGCACGCGGGCTGCCGCCGGTCGGGACCGTCGATGCGCCCTCCCTCTGGGAGAGCCGAGCCGCCCGGTCCGTCATGGCCTGGACGACGGCGTTCGGCGGGCTCCTGCTCGTGATCCTGGCGTGGGACGCCTGGCCCGGGTTCTCACGGGCGATCGCCGATGGGAGGGCGCCGGGCTGGGAGGAGCTCGAGGTCGAGAGTTTCCTCCTCTGGCCTGCGCTGCTCATCACGGTGCTCGGCGCCGCGTATCTCCTGGGGCGGCGTCCGATGCGCATGATCGTGGGCCGCCGTCGACACGCTCTGGAGTGGCTGCCGACCTCGGATCATGCCCGGCCGGATGACGACGAAGACGATGCTGATGAGGCTGCTGAGTGGGATGACTCGGACGACTCAGAGGAATGGGACGACACAGAGAGCCTCGACGACGAGTAGGTCACGCAGCGCTCAGTCCTCGGCGAGCGCTCCGCCGGCCCGGGCCAGCCTCAGCGCGATCGCCTCGGCATGGCGCAGCAGCTGGGCGCCGGTGCCGGGCTCGGCGGTGATCGAGGAACCCGGCTGGGCGGTGCTGACGGGGACTCCGACCAGGAGCCTGCGTTCGTAGACCGTGCCATCCACCCCGACCGGCGCATACAGACCATCCACGGCGATCGAGCCGGTGAGCATCCGGCGCCGGGTGCCGCGGGAGGCCCAGAAATCCTTCTGCGCCTCCCCCCGCTCGCGCCAGGCGCCCAGCAGGGCGCTGCGGTAGGCGGGCAGATCCACCGGCGGCAGGTGCGCCTCGAGCACCCCGTCGCACAAGGTGGTCTCACCCTCGGCGCCGTGCACCGCGAAGCGGCCCGCCTCGTCGTCGATGTCCAGGTGCATGCGGGGGCCGGTGAACTCCAGCAGTCCCGCCTCGGCCAGGGCGAGCACCTGCCGTGCCCGCAGCACGGGCGGGCCCGAGGCCCAGGAGGCGAAGGCGTTGCGCAGATGGCCGTCGATGTCCTGCCGTACGGACTCGGTGGTGTAGGCGCCGAGATCGGTGAGCCGGTTGACCTGGATCCGCAGGGCGATCAGCACCCGATAGATCAGCACCCAGGCGGGATCGGGCTCGGCCGCGGCTCGCAGCGCCTCCTCGAGCACCTCCCGGGTGCTGCGCGCGGGATGCGGGTTCTCTCCCCCGCGTCGGCCGAAGGGGAACAGCAGCGGGAGCAGTGCTTCGTCGCGGGCGAGCTCGGGGAATCCGCCTCTGTGCAGTGCTCTGCGCAGCTCCGCGAACATCAGCGGCATCACGTCGTGCTCGTGGTCCACGCCGGCGGCGCGCACTGCGAGCTCGAGCACCCGCTCCCCCGTGAGCACCTCGGGAAGGTAGGGCTCGGGCATCTGCGCGCCGAGATCGGGCTTGGGCCGGTAGACCATGCCGGAGCGGGAGCCGACCACCAGGAGCGGCTCGCCGCCCCCGGGCACATAGCGCAGGCCCGACGGGGCGGTGTGATCCGACTCGAAGCGGCCGCCGGCAGCGGCGGTGAGCATCCCGATCGCGTCGTAGAAGTTCAGGCCCATGCCCTGGACGGCGACGGCCTCCCGTCCCAGCAGCGAGGCGTAGTCCACCTCGAGCGGGTTCGCGGGACCGAGATGGACCAGGCCGTGACGCTCCGCGGCGTCGGCCAGCTGCTGCGAGCGGGGGCTGAGCGCGGTGGGAAGGTGCCCGAGCGCGAGCGCGACCGCGTCGGCGCGCAGCACGCGCCCGTCGGACAGCCGCACGCGCTGTGGCCCGTCAGCCTCCCCGGTCACGTCGACCGCTTCGGCGGCGTGCTCGACGATCCGCAGCCGGGCGGGATCGGCGTCGGCCTTCGCCGTCTCGAGCACATGGGCGAGGTAGCGGCCGTGGGCTGCGCGGGAAGCGAAGTCAGTGGGCGCGAGCCCCTCACCGGCGAGGTGGTCTGCGAGAGTCTCTGTGCGTGAGGCAGGGAGCACCGCGTGGCACGATTCGTCGGGGTACATCGTGGTCTGGCGGGTGGTGGTGTTCATCAGCAGCACCTCGGACTGGTCGTGCCGCCAGACCGCACCGCCGCGCCCCACCAGCGGGTCGATCAGATGCACCGTGAGCGCGCCGCGCCACTCGGAGCTGGTCGAGGCCGCGACCAGGCGCTCGATGATGGCGGTGCCCCGCGGTCCTGCCCCGACGACGGCGACGGTACGGACGGGATCGGTGGCTGCGGTCATCCCTCAAGTATGGCGCGGCCAGCACACGGCTCTGGACGAGATTCCGTCCTCATGGCCCCTGCGGGTCCGCCGATCTGGGACCATGTCGGCATGTCCACTCCCGCGCCACCGCCGAGGCACCTGCCTCGATCCGAGCCGGCGAATCCCAGCGGTCCGTTCGGCGGGCGTCAGGCTGCGAGGCTCCGGGCGATCGTCAATGCCGATCTGCTGCCCGAGGAGCGCGCTTCGGCCGACGCACTGGTGATGACCGCCTGGCTCACCACCGCACAGCGGGCGCAGTACGCGCCGTCACTGCGCGCCGGCCAGCACACCGAGGAGTTCGTCCAGCGCCTCGCCGATGAGCGCCGGGTGGTGCTCGAGGAGGGCGCCGATCCGGTCGCCGATGAACTCGACTCTGCGGCCCAGGCCGAGCAGGACGCCCGGCAGCTGCCGCTGCGGCTGGTCGAGGCGGTGCTGCTGCTGGTGGTGCTGGGGTGCTTCGTGGCCACGGTCGTGCTGAGCATCCGCTCCGAGGGGTCCGGGATCTCGGATCGTCTCCCGGATCAGGCGCTGCCGCTGCTCGGGACGCTCGTCGTGGCCGCGCTGCTCGCTGCGATCATCGGGAAGATCGCGACCCTGCGACGGGACCGGATCCTGCTGGACTGGGCGGCCTCGCGCCCCGGACAGCTCGGCCGGGGGCTGCCGCTGCGCCGCCCGCTGCAGGGCGAATCTGCCGGACCCGCGCTCGTGCAGGCCCTGGGCCCGGCTCTCCTGGTCGGCGCCGGAGTGCTGGCGATCGTCAGCGGAGCGGCGATCCTGCTGATCACCCTCATGCTCGGAGACGAACAGGGACTGGGCGAGTACGCACCCTGGATGCTCGGGGGCGGGGTGGTCGCGCTGGTCGCCGCGGTGCTCACGATCTATCTGCGCCATCGTCGGCTGCTGAAGGTGGCCCGTCGCGCGCGGGCCGCGGAGTGGATCGGGCAGACCTCCGAGCTCGACGCCTGACCGGTCAGGGAGCCGACGCCGTCACTCCTCAGCGGCCAGTCCCTGTTCGCGGGCATAGCTCTCCCACTGCCCGGCGACCGGGATCCGGCGCAGATCGCGTCCCAGCAGCGAGATCAGCGCCCCCAGCAGGGTGATGCTCGCGAACATCAGCATCGTGGGCAGGGGCCCGACGACCTCGAGGCCCCAGCCGGCGAGCACTGGCCCCAGCGGCATCAGCCCCATCGAGACCAGGCCCATCAGCGCACCGATCCGCCCCTGCATCGCCACCGGGGTGAGGTGCATGAAGAAGCCTTGCGTCGCAGCGTTCAGCGGGGCCAGGCCGAGTCCCATCAGCGCATACGCAGCTGCGATCCAGAGCATCCCCGGGGCGAAGGGGATGAATGCCCCGACCATGGCCATCAGCAGCAGCGGCGTGATGACCACCGCCCCGGTGGGAACTCGGTCCACCAGGCGCGGTGCGGCGATGGCTCCGAGCAGAATCGACGCGGCAAGCACCGTATTCAACAGGCCGATCCGCGCCGCTGACACACCCCCGGAGGCGAGGTTCAGCAGCACTGCGAGGATCAGACCGTTCAACCCGAGGTTCACAGCGACGGCGACCCCCATCAGCTGCAGGCGGATGCGCTGGGAGAGCACCCAAGAGACGGCCTCGCGCAGCTCATCCCGTACTCGGGTCGGTGGCGAAGGCTCAGTGCGGGGGTAGTACTTTCCGCGCATCGAGAGGGTGGCGAGGACGGAGCCGAGATTGCCCAGCAGCTGCATGAGCGGCGGGCAGAGAATCGACAGGCCCAGCAGCGCGCCGCCGAGCGGGCCGGCCCCCATCTCCACTGCGGCTTCGCGACCTTCGTTCACCGCGAAGGCGCGGGGCAACAGGGCCGGCGGCACGATCTGCTTGAGCATCGCGTTCGAGGCACTCCCGAACAGGGTCCCTCGGAGCCGATCCGCGAACGCGAGGGCGGCGAGCGTGATGAAACTCCCCCACCCTGCCGCGAGCACCGTGATGAGCACGGCCTGCACCACCACCCCCGTCACCCCGGCGAGCAGCCGTAGGCGCCGCCGCTCGTAGCGGTCCGCTAGCAGCCCGCCCGGAATCATCCCGACCAGGACCCCCAGACCCTGTACGAGCCCCACCAGCCCGGTCGCACCGAGTGAGTCCGTGACCATCAGGGTGATCAAGGGGAAAGCGAACGTCCCGATCCCGGCGCCGAGGTCGAGGCAGAGGTCCCCCACCAGCCAGCGGTGGTACTCGAGGTTCGCACGCAGTGTCGGCGTCGGCGCGGGCGTGGCGGCAGTGGTCGTCATGACCGGAACGTTACTTACACAAGACATGGTGCGCAATAGATCTTGCGCAAGTGATGTTGTGCAAGATCTCTAGCGCACGGGCCAGTGCGCATCACGCGATTCTCCGTAGACTGCGGAGATGAGCAGCGACGCGCCGACGGGCGAGGACGAGAGGACACCGCTGGTGAGCTCGGCAAAGCCGGAATACGCGACCCGCGACCAACTGCGGGCGATGGCCCATCCTCTGCGTCTGGAGATCATGGAGCGGGTGGGTCGCAGGGGCACCGCCCGCGCCGCGGATATCGCCGCCGATCTCGGTCTTCCCGCCAACTCGGTGAGCTACCACCTGCGGATCCTGGCGCGCGGAGGCGTCATTGAGGACGCGCCGGAGGCTGCCCGTGATCGGCGTGACCGAGTATGGCGCCTCGCTCAGACATCCTTCAATCACGGTGGCAGCAGCGCTCGCTCCGTGAATGACCCCGACAGCACTGACACGGAGTACCTCGCCGCGTCCGGAGCCACGGCCCTGGCCGCCTTCGAGTGGATGCGTTCGGCCTTCAGTGCCGAGATCGCCCGCTCCCGGGCCGAGGATGTGTCCCCGGAGGACGGGCTGGGAACCATGCACGGCACCTCACTGCGCCTGTCCAGGGAGCAGATGCGTGAGCTGAATCGCCTGGTCTCCACGAAGGTTCGGGAGTACAGCCAGCTGAACCGCGATGAACACGACGCAGACATCCTGGGCGATCCCGATTCCGACGGTGTCGCATTGACGTTCCGGGTCCTCTGGGCGGCCGTCGGAGAGCAGTCTCCAAAGCGGGATAAGTAGCCTGCACCTGAGTGTGCTTTTCACCCCGCCGCGTGGTTGCGACGGGCATTCCACGGTGCATGCTTCGTAGACTCTCCCCGTGACTACGCTGCCGACGTCCTCCCCCGCCACCCACGCCTGGGGCATCGGCCTCAGCACCCTCGCCGCGGACGGTTCCACCCTCGACACCTGGTACCCCGCCCCGCAGCTGGGAGCGGTTCCCGAGGCTCCTGAGAGCCACCCTCTGCATGCCCAGCTGAGCTCCGCAGCGCGCGCTGACGAGGTCCGCGGCACCGCCCAGGAAGCGGTGGTGCGCGTGATCGAGCTCGCTGCCGCCCCGATCGACGCCGCCGACGCCTACCTCCGCCTGCACCTGCTCTCCCACCGGCTCGTCCAGCCCAACGGCCAGAACCTCGACGGACTCTTCGGCGCGCTCACCAATGTGGTGTGGACGACTGAGGGGCCCTGCGCCGTGACCGGCTTCGAGGAGACCCGCCTGCGCCTGATCTCCGCAGGCCGCACCCCCACCGTGCTCAGCGTCGACAAGTTCCCCCGGATGGTCGACTACGTCATGCCCACCGGCGTGCGCATCGGCGACGCGGACCGGGTGCGCCTCGGCGCCCACCTCGCCGAGGGCACCACCGTGATGCATGAGGGCTTCGTGAACTTCAACGCCGGAACCCTGGGCGCCTCGATGATCGAGGGCCGTATCTCCCAGGGCGTCGTCGTGGGCGACGGCTCCGACGTGGGCGGCGGCGCCTCCACCATGGGCACCCTCTCCGGCGGGGGCACCGAGCGCGTCAGCATCGGTCGCCGCTCCCTGCTGGGCGCCGAGGCCGGTGTGGGCATCGCGATCGGCGATGACTGCGTGGTCGAGGCGGGGCTCTACCTCACCGCGGGCACCAAGGTCGAGGTCATCGGAGAGGCGGGCACCGTGGGGGAAGGGATGGAAGGGGCCCACGTGGTCAAGG
The DNA here is from genome assembly GCF_052095815.1 of Brachybacterium sp. Taxonomy (NCBI): domain Bacteria; kingdom Bacillati; phylum Actinomycetota; class Actinomycetes; order Micrococcales; family Dermabacteraceae; genus Brachybacterium; species Brachybacterium sp. The sequence goes on from NZ_JBQDLF010000011.1 coordinate 86,212, forward strand.
CCCGTGACCTCTCCGGTGTGCCCAACCTGCTGTTCCGTCGGAATTCGCTGAGCGGTGCGGTGCAGGCGGTGGCCCGGAAGGGCCAGACCGTCGAGCTCAACGCCGCCCTGCACGCGAACTGACGGCGGACCAGGAGCACCCGGGATGACGGCGCGCGCCGGACGGCGAGCACGGGGTCGGAGCCGGTCTCTTGCCCGCCATCTCGTGGTCCCGCTGGTGATGGTGCTGCTCTTCGCGGGTATCGCGGGCGGCAGCTATGTCGCGCTGCAGCGCTACGGCTCGCCCGCCCATGAGGGTACCTGCGTGGCCGCCGGGCTCGGCACCACCCATCGCTACAGCACGGAACGGGTCGCCAACGCCGCCCTCATCAGCGCGACGGCCGTGGACCGGCAGCTGCCGCCGCGAGCGGCGTCGATCGCTCTGGCGACCGCCTATCAGGAGTCGCAGCTGCGGAACATCGACTACGGGGACCGCGATTCACTGGGACTGTTCCAGCAGCGGCCCTCGCAGGGCTGGGGCACCGAGGCGGAGATCATGGACCCGATCTACTCCTCCAACGCCTTCTATGACGTGCTGGAGACGATCCCCGACTACCAGAGCGCCGACATCAACGACGTCGCCCAGGAGGTCCAGCGCTCGGGCCATCCCGAGGCCTACCGAGATCACGAGACCGAGGGACGGCTGTACGCCTCGGCGCTGACAGGGCAGAGCGGCGCGAACCTGGTGTGCACCCTCGACTCCGTCGGCTCCGTCGTCTCCCCCGAGCAGGTCCGCGAGGAGCTCGCACGCCAGTTCCCCCGCGCTCTCGGGTCCGGCCGGGTCACCTCGACCCTGGCCGCGGCCTCCGGCGCGGCACCGCAGCTGCCGGCCGACGCCGGAGCGACCGCGCTGGTGATCGATCCGGGCGGCGACGACGCGATCGGCTGGGCCCTCGCGAACTGGGCCGTCGCCCGCGCGGCCGACGACGGCGTGGTCCAGGTGTCCTACCAGGGACGGGTCTGGGATCGCTCGCTGCGCGGGGACGAGGCGGCGAGCTGGACCGCGACCGGCGGCGGCGCGACAGACCGCGTGGTGGTACTGGTCAGCGGGCGCTGAACCGGCTGCGCAGAGCGTGATGCGCGTGCATGGCCTGCGGTGCGGACTGTACGCGCCGCGCCAGCCTCAGTGCACCGTGAGCCCGCGGGCGCGGAACTGGCCCCGCACCCGCTCCATGACCTCCCGACTGGGCGGCTGAGCATCGCGCAGCTTGTACTCCATCCCGAGCGTGTCCCACTTGTCCTGGCCCATGTTGTGGAAGGGCAGCACCTCGACCCGCTCGATCACGTTCTTCCAGCGCTCCACGATGTCCACGACCTTCTCGACGTTGTGCTCGCCGTCGGTCCAGCCGGGCACCACTACGAAGCGGAGCCAGATCGGGATGCCGCGGCGTGCGAGCCGGTCCCCGAAGTCGATGGTCGGCTGCAGCGTGCGGCCGGTGAGCGCCTGGTAGGACTCCTCGCTGCCGGACTTCACGTCCAGCAGCACCAGGTCGACATCATCGAGGAAGGCGTCGGACGCGACCGCGCCCAGGTAGCCGGAGGTGTCGATTGCGGTGTGGACGCCCATCTCCTTCGCCGCGCGCAGCACCTTCCCGGCGAAGGCAGGCTGCATCAGCACCTCTCCCCCGGAGAGGGTGAGCCCGCCGCCGGACGCGGAGAACACGCGCCGGTAGCGGCGGATGCGGCGCACGATCTCCTCCAGCCCCACATCCTGCCCGCGTCGCATCTCCATCGTGTCGGGATTGTGGCAGTACACGCACCGCAACGGACAGCCGGCGAAGAAGAGGGTCAGCCGCGTGCCGGGTCCGTCCACCGCGGTGACCAGCTCCCAGGAGTGGAGGGAGGCGACCTGGCCCTCCCTGACCGCGGTCAGCCGATCGGATCTCTCGAGCTCGACCTCAGCCATGCCCTCGATCCCCGCACCGGTGCGCCGGTTCCGGGCGGGTGTGGCCAGCAGGTCAGCGCTCTGCTCCATGCCCTCAGGCGCCCTGGTGGAAGGTGCGGTCCAGCACGTCCAGCTGCTGCTCACGGGTGAGCTTGACGAAATTGACCGCATAGCCGGAGACCCGCACGGTGAGGTTCGGATAGTCCTCCGGCCTCTCCATCGCATCGACCAGGGTGTCCTTGTTGAGCACGTTGATGTTCGCGTGGAACAGACCTGATTCCATCTTGTTCTTCGCACGGTTGGCCTTCATCGAGGCCAGGCGTTCGGCGTAGGTCGTGACGGGGCGGGTGGTCATGGCTGTCTCCTGAGTGGTGGTGGAGGAGTTGGCAGTGGCGGTCCGGTCGGCTCGGGTGGTCACTGCTCCCCCATCTCTTCATCCATCACGAAGCCGGCGTCGAGGATGCCGACCAGGTTGGTGACCTGCTCGCCCTTGGTACGACCCAGGCCCTGCGGGGTGATGGTGTTGGTCAGCGAGATGCCGTCGAGGGCATCGTGGTAGTCGAGCTTGCCGACGCTCAGCATCGAGGCGACCATTCCGTGGGTGTCGGCCCCGTTCTCGGGGTTCGCTCCAGGAGAGAAGGGGGTGCCCGCGCGGTGGCCGGAGGGGAAGGACCCCGTGGCCTTGCCGTAGACGACGTTCGAGGTGATGGTCAGCACCGACTGGGTCGGGATCGCCTCGCGGTACATGGGGATCGCGGTGATCTTCTGCATCACCGTGTGCACGATCGTCGCGGCGATGTCGTCGGCGCGGTCGTCGTCGTTGCCGTAGCGGGGGAAGTCGCCCTCGGTGAGGTAGTCGACCACCAGCCCGGTCTCATCGCGCACCGGGGTGACCTTCGCGTGCTTGATCGCCGAGAGGGAGTCCGCGACGATCGAGAGGCCGGCGATGCCGCAGCCCATGGTGCGCACGATCTCGCTGTCGTGCAGCGCCATCTCCATCGCCTCGTAGGCGTAGCGGTCGTGGCTGTAGTGGATGATGTTCAGCGCCTCGACGTAGGTGCCCACCACCCAGTCCAGCATCTGTTCGTACCGGTTCCAGACCTCGTCGAAGTCCAGCGGGCCGTCCCCGGAGATGGGTGCGAACTCGCCCTCGGTGGTGATCTGCTTCCCGGAGACCTCGTCGCGGCCGCCGTTGATGGCGTAGAGCAGCGCCTTGCCGGCGTTGACCCGGGCGCCGAAGAACTGCATCTGCTTGCCGACCTCCATCGGCGAGACGCAGCAGGCGATCGCCGCATCATCGCCCCAGCGGTCACGGATCTGCTGATCGGACTCGTACTGGATCGAGGAGGTCTCGATCGAGATCGCCGAGCAGAACTCCTTGTACCCCGCCGGCAGCTCGGGGTCCCAGAAGATGGTGATGTTCGGTTCCGGGGCGGCTCCGAGGTTCCGCAGGGTCTGCAGCAGCCGGAACGAGGTCTTGGTGACCTGCGCGCGGCCGTCGGCGGAGAAGCCGCCATCGGACCAGGTCGCCCAGTAGGGATCGCCGGAGAAGATCTGGTCGTAGTCGATCGTGCGCAGGAAGCGGACGATGCGGAGCTTGATCACGAGCGCATCGATGTACTCCTGGGCCTGCGACTCGGTGATCGTGCCCGCGGCGAGGTCCCGCTCGACGTATACGTCGAGGAAGGCGGAGAGGCGGCCGATGGACATGGCGGCGCCGTCCTGGCTCTTCACTGCGGCGAGATAGGCCATATAGGTCCACTGCACGGCCTCCTGCGCGTTCGCGGCAGGGCGGCGCAGGTCCAGACCGTAGGACTCCCCCAGTCGCATCAGCTTCTTCAGTGCCCTGATCTGCTCGGAGTGCTCCTCGCGGTAGCGGGCCCAGTGCTCAGAGAAGGGCTGGTCGGCCACCGCATCCTTGGCGCGCTGCTTGTCGGCGATGAGGAACTCGGCGCCGTACAGGGCCAGGCGGCGGTAGTCGCCGATGATGCGGCCGCGCCCGTAGGAGTCCGGCAGCCCGGTGATGATGTGGCTCGAGCGGGCGGCGCGGATCCGCGGGGTGTAGATGTCGAAGACGGCGTCGTTGTGGGTCTTGCGGTACTGGGTGAAGATCTTCTTGACGTCCTCGTCGACCTCCTTGCCCGCTTCCTTGATGGCGGTCTCCACCATCCGCCAGCCGCCGGCGGGCATCATGGCGCGTTTGAGCGGCACATCGGTCTGCAGGCCGACGATCACGTCGTCGTCCTCGCTGATGTAGCCGGCAGGGAAGGCGTCGACGTCCGCGGGGGTATGGGTGTCGACGTCGTAGACGCGGCGACGGCGCTCCTCGGAGAGATAGTGAGTCTCGAGGTGGTCCCAGACCCGCAGCGTCTTCTCGGTGGGGCCGGCCAGGAACGAGGCGTCCCCGCCGTAGGGGGTGTAGTTGCGCTGGATGAAGTCGCGCACCTCGATCCGCTCCTGCCAGGGACCGGGGGCGAAGCCGTCCCAGGCGTCCTGGCCTGCGGCCTCGGTGCCGGGGCGATCGGTGGTGGCAGTCGTCATCGGGTCCTCCTCGCTGGGCGGAAGGGCCTCGGCGCTGCGGGCCCTTCACGGATGCCTTCAGGCTAGGGCGAGGAACGCTGCGGGAGCGGGCGGAAGGTCCCGACGAGAACGCCCTGAACAGCGACGCTCCTCACGGGGAGGGGTCGCACGGTCAGGGCGCTCAGGTGCGGGCGGTCTCGGGAGACCGGTGACCTCAGAGGCGAGGGATCAGCCGCGCTTCTCGATGTCGGACTGGAGGGCGGCCAGGCGCAGCTCGCTGGTGCCGGTGCGGTCCTCCATCGCCGTGTAGTCCCGCTCGGCATGGCCGGTGTAGATCTGGCGGGGGCGACCGATCTTGGTCTCCGGGTCGTGGACCATCTCTTCCCACTGGGCGATCCAGCCCGGCAGGCGGCCGATGGCGAACAGCACCGTGAACATCTCCGTGGGGAAGCCGATCGCCTTGTAGATCAGGCCCGTGTAGAAGTCGACGTTGGGGTAGAGCTTGCGCTCGACGAAGTAGTCGTCCTTCAGCGCGATCTCCTCGAGCTGCATCGCCAGCTCGAGGCGGGAGTCGTTGACGCCGAGGCGCTCGAGGACGTCGTCGGCGATCTTCTTGACGATGCGGGCGCGGGGATCGTAGTTCTTGTACACCCGGTGGCCGAAGCCCATCAGCCGGATGCCGTCCTCCTTGCGCTTCACCTTCTCCATGAAGTCGCGCGGGTCCATGTTCTCGGCCTGGATCTGGTCGAGCATGTCCATCACCGCGGCGTTGGCGCCGCCGTGGGCGGGACCCGAGAGCGCGCCGATCCCGGCGGAGATCGAGGTGAACAGGTTCGCCTGGGCGGAGCCGACGAGTCGGACCGCGGAGGTCGAGCAGTTCTGCTCATGGTCGGCGTGCAGAATCAGCAGCTGCTCCATCGCGCGCACCACGACCGGGTCGGCGATGTAGTCCTCCACCGGGAACCCGAACGTCAGGCGCAGGAAGTTCTCGATCAGCGAGAGCCGGTTGTCGGGATAGAGCAGCGCGTGACCCTGGGCGATCCGATGCGCGTAGGCAGCCATCGTGGGCATCTTCGCGAGCAGCCGCACGGCGGAGATCCGCACCTGCTCCTCGTCGAAGGGATCCAGCGAATCCTGGTAGAAGGTCGACAGCGCCGAGGTGCCGGCCTGGAGCACAGCCATCGGGTGCGCATCGCGCGGGAAGTTGTCGAACATGCGCTTGAAGCGCTCATCGAGCAGGGTGCGGTGCTCGACCTTCGCTTCGAAGTTGTCGAGCTGGCCCTTGGTGGGCAGCTCGCCGTTGATCAGCAGGTAGGAGACCTCGAGGTAGCTGGACTTCTCCGCGAGCTGCTCGATCGGGTAGCCGCGATAGCGCAGGATCCCCTCGTCGCCGTCGATGTAGGTGATCGAGGACTTGGCATTCGCGGTGTTCATGAAGCCGGGGTCGTAGGTGACCTCACCGGTCTCCTTGCGCAGGGGGCCGATCGCGATGCCGGAGTTCCCCTCCACTGCGGGGACGATCGGGAGATCGAGGGTCTTCTCCCCCAGGTTGAGCTGAGCGGACGTCGTCGTGTGATCCATGGGCTCTCCGTTGTGCGTGGTCGGATCGGTACGGCGCGCAAGGGCGCCGGAGGTGTCAGAGGCGCTCGAGGCGCCGGGCGGCGGCAGCGATCCGCTCATCGGTCGCGGTGAGGGCGACCCGGACGAAAGTCCCGCCAGCAACACCATAGAACATCCCAGGGGCCACCAGAACACCGCTGTCTGCGAGGCGCTGGACACTGGTCATCGCGTCCTCACCGAAGGTGGTCCAGAGGTACAGGCCAGCCTGGGAACCGTGGATCGTGCCGCCTGCAGCCACCAGCGCGGGCTCGAGCACCGCGCGACGAGCGCGATAGATCTCACGCTGCGCAGCCGGGGCACGATCATCACCGAGAGCCGTGACCATCGCCGTCTGGAGCGGGCCGGGGAGCATCATCCCGGCCTGCTTGCGCACCGCCACCAGCTCGCCCACCAGAGCGGGGTCGCCGGCCACGAAGGCCGCCCGGTAGCCGGCGAGGTTCGACTGCTTGGACAACGAGTACACGCACAGCAGCCCGTCCAGCGAGCCGCCGTTCACTCGCGGGTCCAGGACCGACGGCACCTCGTCCACGGTCCAGGGCAGCAGCGCGTAGCACTCGTCGGAGGCGACCACGATCCCGTGCTCCCGCGCCCAGGTGACGATCGCCGCCAGCTGGGCCACGTCCAGCACCTCACCGGTGGGGTTCGACGGCGAGTTCAGCCACAGCAGGCGGATCCGCGCGGCGGCACCCGGCTCCGGCAGCGCGGCATCCCCGTATGCCGCCAGGGCAGCGAGGTCCAGCGGCATAGACTCCGCACCCACGAACCGAGCGCCCATGTCATAGGTGGGATAGGCGATGTGCGGGAACGCCACTGCCTCCCCAGGGCCGATGCCGAGCTGGAAGGGCAGGTGCGCCACCAGCTCCTTGGAGCCGACGGTGGGCAGCACGCCCTCGATGCCGAGAGGGGCGGGGGCACCGCGGTGACGATGCACGAAATCCACGATCGCCTCCCGCAGCGCGGGGGTGCCGATCGTGGTGGGGTAACCGGGGCTGTCCGCGGCGGCGGCGAGGGCCTGCTGCACGGAGGCGGGCGTCGGATCGACGGGGGTGCCGACGGAGAGGTCGACGATGCCGTCCGGGTGGGAGGCGGCGCGCTGCTTCGCCGGGGTCAGGGCGTCCCAGGGGAATTCCGGCAGCCGCGCGGCCAGACTGCGACGGGCTGCCGGAACGGCAGGAGATGCGGAGACGGCAGGAGATCCGGAAGACGGAGCGGCCACGGCTCAGGCCAGGGGGTTCGGCTGCAGCGGGAGGGCTTCGATGATGGGGTGGTCCTTGTCGATCACACCCATCTTCGCCGCACCGCCCGGGGCGCCGAGATCGTCGAAGAACTCGACGTTGGCCTTGTAGTACTCGGCCCACTGATCCGGGGTGTCGTCCTCGTAGTAGATCGCCTCGACGGGGCAGACGGGCTCGCAGGCTCCGCAGTCCACACACTCATCGGGCTGGATGTAGAGCATCCGGTTGCCCTCATAGATGCAGTCCACGGGGCACTCGTCGACGCAGGCACGATCCTTGACGTCGACACAGGGCAGAGCGATGACGTACGTCATGAGCGGCTTCCTTCCGTCGGAGACTCCCCCATTCTGTCATCCCGCCTGCGCCGCGTGCCCTGCGACGAGGCGGCGGACCACGGAGGTGATGGGACGCACATCCGGCGATCGACACCGGCCGAGCTGACGGCAGCGGCAGCGGCAGCGGATAGCCTCGAGTGATGGCTGAGCATGATGATGACCGGGTCCGCGCCGGTTGGGCGCCCTTCCTCCAGGACGGGCGGCGCGTGGTGCTGCGCTATGCGATCGACCGGGAGTCGTCCCCGCATGGGGAGTCGATGAGCGATGCGCTGGGGACGATCCTCGCCACCGACGAGCTGTCGGTGGAGGTGATGACCAAGCGTGGCGCGATGACAGTGCTGCGGGCGTTGGTCATCGCGGCGAAGGAGGTTCCACCACCTCCGGTGCGACGGCGGGGGCCCGCCGCGCCCTGAGGATGTAGTCGATGCCTGAAGCCGTGTGCAGCACGACCCCGATCCAGAAGAGCACCTGCGCGGCGGGCACCAGGGACGGGGCCCAGGCAGCGGCCGCCACCAGCAGGAACACAGAGCCCATCAGCACGAAGGTGCGGATCTTGCCGAGCCAGGAGACGGAGATCCGGCCGCCCAGGGCCGCCTGGGTGGCGAGCACGACCATCGCCACGTCGACGATCAGGATGATCGCGAGCGCAGCCCAGGGCAGCAGGTCGGCGACAGCAAGGCTGAGCACGATCGCGACCAACCCCACCCGGTCGGCGATCGGGTCGATGATCGCTCCGGTGCGGCTGGTCTGGTCCAGTGCGCGGGCCAGCAGCCCATCGATCCAGTCGGTCGAGGCCCACACCAGCAGCAGCACCACCGCGAGGGTGTCGGGACCGTCCAGCAGCAGCAGGCTCACGGGGCCCAGCAGTGCGAAGCGCAGCAGCGTGACCAGGTTGGGGATCGTCGCCCAGTCAGGTCGGGGGCGCTTCGGAGCGGTCATCTGCTCAATTTGCCCGAGTACGGGCCCTGCGCACAAGGGTGATCAGGCCTGCGATCAGGAAGGGGATCACGAGGCCGAGGCCCTGGACCACCCAGCCGGAGTACTGGGGCTCGGTGCCCAGCATCGCCGGCATCAGCACGCCGCCGCCCAGGCCTTCGCCCAGGAACGGCATCGCCAGCAGGCCCCACAGGCTGCCGAGCACCAGCAGCGGGAGCCGCGACCCGGTCGCTGCCCACAGGAACACGCTGGTGACCACTTGGAACAGCGCCCCGAACAGCAGACCGACGGGCAGGCGGAGACCTGCCACCGGGAGCTCCACCCGGTGGAGGGTGATCATCAGCAGCACCGAGACGATCGCGAGCACCACAGCCATCGCGGCCTGGGTGAGCCGGGCGGCGAGCGAGGTGGTGTCCACTCGCCGCACCGGCTGCTGCTCGACGGTCACCAGGTCACTTCCCCGACTTGGCCTTCGACGTCGCACGACGACGCTCGTTGGCATCGAGGACCACCTTGCGGATGCGCACGACCTCGGGGGTGACCTCGACGCACTCGTCCTCGCGGGAGAACTCGAGGGACTCCTCGAGGGTCAGGCGGCGCGGTGGCACCAGGTTCTCGAAGGAGTCCGACGACGCGGCACGCATGTTCGTCAGCTTCTTCTCCTTCGTGATGTTGACGTCCATGTCCTCGTTGCGGGAGTTCTCCCCCACGATCTGGCCGGCGTACACCTCGGAGGTGGGCTCGACGAAGAAGGAGCCGCGCTCCTGGAGGTTGATCATCGCGAAGGGGGTGACGCTGCCGGCGCGGTCGGCGACCAGGGAGCCCGTGGCGCGGAACTCGATGTTCCCCATCCACGGCTCGTAGCCGTCGTTGTAGGAGGCGGCGATGCCATTGCCGCGGGTCTCGGTCATGAACCGGGTGCGGAACCCGATCAGGCCGCGCGAGGGCACCACGAACTCCATGCGCACCCAGCCGGAGCCGTGGTTGCTCATGGTCTCCATGCGGCCCTTGCGGGACGCCATCAGCTGGGTGACGGTGCCGAGGTACTCCTCGGGGACGTCGATGGTCATGCGCTCCACGGGCTCGTGGGTCTTGCCGTCGATCTCACGGGTGAGCACCTTCGGCTTGCCGACGGTGAGCTCGAAGCCCTCGCGGCGCATCTGCTCGACCAGGATCGACAGCGCCAGCTCGCCGCGGCCCTGCACCTCCCAGGCGTCGGGGCGCTCGGTGGGGAGCACCTTGAGGGACACGTTGCCGACCAGCTCGGCTTCCAGACGGTCCTTGACCTGGCGGGCGGTGAGCTTGTGGCCCTTGCCGTTCTTGCCGGCCAGCGGGGAGGTGTTGATGCCGATGGTCATCGAGATCGCCGGATCGTCGATGGTGATCAGCGGCAGGGGCCGCGGATCGTTCAGATCCGCGAGGGTCTCGCCGATCATGATGTCGGGGATGCCGGCGACGGCGACGATGTCGCCGGGGAGGGCGGCGCGGGTCATCGGCTCGCGCGAGAGGCCCTTGGTCTCCAGCAGCTCGGTGATCTTCACCTGCTTGGTGGTGCCGTCCTGGACGCACCAGGCGACCTGCTGGCCCTTCCTGAGCTCACCGTTCTTGATGCGCAGCAGGGCGAGGCGGCCCAGGAACGGGGACGCGTCGAGGTTGGTGACGTGCGCCTGCAGCGGCACCTCGTCGTCGTAGACCGGAGCAGGGATCTGCTCGAGGATGGTCTTGAACAGCGCTTCGACGGTCTCCTCCTCGGGGAGGGTGCCGTCGGCCGGCTTGGTGATCGAGGCGCGACCGGCCTTGCCGGAGGCGTAGACCACGGGGACATCGAGGACGGCATCGAGGTCGATGTCGTCCATCTCCTCGGAGAGGTCGGAGGCCAGGCCCAGCAGCAGGTCGGTGGCCTCACCGACGACCTCGTCGATACGGGCGTCGGGACGGTCCACCTTGTTGACCACGAGGATCACCGGCAGCTTCGCGGCGAGCGCCTTGCGCAGCACGAAGCGGGTCTGTGGGAGGGGGCCCTCGGAGGAGTCCACCAGCAGCACGACGCCGTCGACCATCGACAGTCCACGCTCGACCTCGCCGCCGAAGTCGGCGTGGCCGGGGGTGTCGATGACGTTGATGGTGATGCCGTCAGGCTCACCGATCTCCGCAGCCGACGGTCCGACGTAGCGGATCGCGGTGTTCTTCGCGAGGATCGTGATGCCCTTCTCGCGCTCCAGCTCCCCGGAGTCCATCGCCCGCTCACCGTGGTTGTCGTGATCGGAGAAGGCGCCGCCCTGGGTGAGCATGGCGTCCACCAGAGTGGTCTTGCCATGGTCGACGTGGGCGACGATCGCGACGTTTCGCAGGTCGGTACGGTGCTGGAGAGTCATACGCGGAAGCTCATTTCGGGTTGCGCTGCGGGCAAAGGCCGAGCAGCGCCCGGTCGCACTGCAGGTGCGACCCGCTCCAGGGCCTTAGTGAGTCTATCTGCCAGCGGCCCGCCCGCCAGGGGGTGGGAATGAGACGTTCGACGCCATCGCACCGATTGCCAGGGTCAGCGGCACAGCCAGCACCACCCCGAACACCAGCGAACCGATCATCGGCTGGGAGAAGTACGACGGAGGTGTCTCCCCGGCCACGTACGCCCTCACCGTGATCCCTGGCTCGTAGAAGAACTGGCCGGTGAACAGGGTGGCGAGGAAGATCCAGGTGACCGCCACGGCGACAGGATCGGCGATCAGGAGGGCGCCCGCGAGCAGGTGCTGGGGGCTCCGCGCCCGGCCCTGGCGGGCTTCTATGCGGCGGGCCTCTCTGGGGCGAGCCTCTCTACGGCGGGCCTCTCTGGGGCGGACCGCTCCATGGGAGGCACCTGCGTCCAGCGATGCCTCGGCCTCGAACCCTGCCCCTCGCTCCTCCGGAACCTGTGCCGCACGAGCCTGGCCGGCGAACAGGGCGATGAACATTCCACCGAACCCGAGCACCAGGACGGCCAGGGTGATCGCGACGACCTCCCCCTTGAGGAGCACGCCGACCATGTCACCGCTCGTCCCCCGGCTGTCCGGGAAGGAGAGCCGGGGCAGCACCAGAGCTCCACACAGCATCCCGAGCCCCGTCCCGGCCACGATCCCGGCCGCCCGCCGGAGGCTCATCCATCGCACCAGCACGGGCCAGAGCAGATGGATCCCGAGCGTGATGACAAGCTCGAGGACGAGGCCGCCCAGGAACCCGCCAGGCGTGTGGTGGGAGGTCCTGGGGCTGGGCGTGTGGGACCAGGCTGTACGCCTGGGCCGCCGCATCCGTGCGTCACGCTCCTCCTGCTGGGTCAGCGGCGGGATCATCTCCCCCAGCCCGCCACCAGCGGCCCGGCGGGCTCGCGCCCGCGCAGCCTCGCGGGCGATCGCGTCATCGGTGTCGTCGGGCTCGCCGGGCAACCGGTCAGAGTTGAGCGACCTCATGCTCTCAGACGTGTCCGGCGCTCGCGAAGGGGTCGATCGGGCCGTCGTCGATCTGCGGGCCGTCGGCCTGCCCGTCGTCGGCGTCGACCTCGGGGGCCTTCCACATCGATCGTCTCCGAACCCGCGAGCGGGATGGAGCCGCCGGGAATCGCCGCGAGCAGTCGCTTGGTGTACTCCTGCTGCGGGGAGTGGAAGACCTCATCGGTGGTGCCCTGCTCGACGACCTTCCCCTTGTCCATGACCAGGGTGTTGTCCGCGATCTGGCGGACCACCGCCAGATCATGGGTGATGAAGAGGTACGTCAAGCCCAGCTCGGCCTTCAGGTCGTTGAGCAGCTCGAGCACCTGGGCCTGGACCAGCACATCGAGCGCGGAGACCGCCTCGTCGCAGATCACGACCTCAGGATCCAGGGCGAGGGCGCGGGCGATCGCCACGCGCTGGCGCTGGCCGCCCGAGAGCTCGTTGGGGTAACGACGCATCATCTCCGCCGGCAGCGCGACCTTGTCCAGCAGGTCGCGCACCTTCGCCTCACGGCTCTTCGCATCCCCGATCCCGTGCAGCCGCAGCGGCTCCTCGATGGTGCGGAAGATCGAATACATCGGGTCGAGAGTGCCGTAGGGGTTCTGGAAGATGGGCTGGACCTTACGGCGCAGGGTCTTCAGCTCGGCACCGCGGTACGTCCGTACGTCCTGCCCTTCGAAGAGCACCCGGCCCGACGTGGGCTCGAGCAGCTTGAGGACCATCTGGGCGACGGTGGACTTGCCGGAGCCCGACTCCCCCACGATCGCGGTGGTGGTCCCCCGCTCGATCTCGAAGGAGACCTTGTCCACGGCGGTGAACGGCGTGGACTTCCACGGCAGGTTGCCACGGATCGGGAACTCCTTGGTGAGCTCCTCGACCTGGAGAACCGCATCTGCGCCCCCCGGAGGCCCCGGAGTGGGCGACGGCCTGCTCCTGCGCCTGTTCGCGGATCTCGACCCGCTCGGTCGCCGAGACCAGGCGCCGGGAGGCGAGCGAGGGGGCAGCGCTGATCAGACGCTGGGTGTACGGATGCTGCGGATTCTGCAGCAGCTGGAGCGCAGGCCCGGACTCGACGACGCGACCCTTGTACATGACCACCAGGTGCTGGGCTCGCTCAGCGGCCAGCCCCAGATCGTGGGTGATCAGCAGCACCGCAGTGCCGAGCTCCGCGGTGAGGGTGTCGAGGTGGTCGAGGATCTGCTGCTGCACCGTGACGTCGAGGGCGCTGGTGGGCTCATCGGCCACCAGCAGCTTCGGCCGTGCGGCGAGACCCATCGCGATCAGGGCGCGCTGCTTCATGCCGCCGGAGAACTCGTGCGGGTACTGCCCGGCGCGGCTGGCGGCATCGGAGAGGCCCGCCTCCTCGAGCAGCTGCACGGAGCGGGCCCTGGCCTCGGCCCCCTTCGCGATCCCGTTGGCGACGAGGGTCTCTCGGATCTGGGAGCCCACCTTCCACATGGGGTTGAGGTTGCTCATCGGGTCCTGCGGGACCAGGCCCACCTGGTCCCCACGCAGCACCCGGATCTCCTTCTCGGAGACATGGGTGATGTCGCGGCCCTCGAAGAGGATCTGCCCGCCGGTGATCGAGCCGTTCTCGGCCAACAGGTGGGCGATCGCCATGGCGGTCGTCGACTTGCCCGATCCGGACTCGCCGACGATCGCGACGGTCTCTCCCGGGTACACCTCGAGGCTCGCGCTGCGCACTCCCTTAACCGGACCGCTGGAGGTGGTGAAGGTGATCTCGGGATCACGGATCTCCAGCAGCGGCTGGTCGCGGTTCGCGGGGGCTCCGGCCGGGGTCGGGTTCATGGAGGTCGTGGTCATCGCTTCCTCGCTTTCGGGTCCAGGGCGTCGCGCACGGCGTCGCCGAGCATGATGAAGCTCAGCACGGTGATCGCGAGCGCGAGGGAGGGATAGAACAGCATCGACGGCTGGGTCCGCAGCGCATCCCGCGCGGCGGAGATGTCACCGCCCCAGGAGACGGAGCTCGTGGGCAGCCCGACGCCGAGGAAGGACAGGGTCGCCTCGGCCACGATGAAGACACCGAGGTTCACGGTCGCGGTGACGATCACCGGGGCGATCGCATTGGGGATCACGTGCTTGAGCAGCACCGTCGAGCTCGAGGCTCCCAGTGCCACCGAGGAGGTCACGTAGTCCTGGCTCTTGGTCGAGATCACCGCGCCGCGCATGATGCGGGCGACGTTAGTCCAGCCGAAGACGCTCAGCACGCCGATCACCGTCCATGTGTTCATCTCGCCCAGCCTGGTCGCGACCACGATCGCGTAGCCCTCGATCGGCTCGAAGAAATACTGGCCGAGCTGCGCGTTGGCGGCGTTCGCGCCGTAGTTCCAGGCGTTGACGAAGTCCTGCGCGGTGACCGGGGTGGAGCCATCCGAGTACGTCAGGCCCTCACGGATCTTGATGGTCCAGTTCTGGTTGTCCTCGGTCTCGATGGACTCCGCGAGGTCGTTCTCGGCGGAGCCGTCGGCCGTGTAGTAGACGAGCCCGGCGAAGAGCATCACGATGATGCGCCCGCCGCCGACCTCGCCGGTGTTGGTCGGGATCAGCGGGTTCTCGGGCTCGGTGGTGTTGGCGTAGATCGGCTCGCCGGTCCCACCGCCCGCACCGCCGTCGCTTCCTCCGCTGCCCCCGCCGGTCCCCCGCCATCGCTTCCGCAGGCTGCGAGGGTCAGGGCGGCGGCACCGGTGGCGGCGGTGCCCATCATCATTGATCGGCGCGAGATGGCCCTGGAAACTCCTGTGATTGCTCGAGAGCGTGGGCCGCACATCCATGCGCGGTCCTATCCAGTCTGCACCAGCAAATGTCAACTGCATTCCATGTGCTGGTAACACTTCGGTCTCGGCACTGTGCTGCGCATCTGTCCAAGCCTCAGGGAACACCCATGGGAACACCCGGCAGGGGCTCCGCAGGATCTCTCCCCGCAGTGTTCAATGGCCATATGACTGTTCCTACCTCGCCCGCTGCCCCCATCGACCCCACCTCCACCGACGCCTGGGCCGAGCTCGAGGCGCACAACCTCGAGCTCGAGGGTTCCCTGCGCGAATGGTTCGACACCGATCCGCAGCGCGCCGAGCGCTTCACCCACGACGCCGCCGACCTCCACGTCGACCTCTCCAAGAACCTCCTCACCTCCACGACCATGGACCTGCTGCTGCAGCTGGCCCGCGAGGTCGGCGTCGAGGAGCACCGCGACGCGATGTTCGCCGGCGCCCACATCAACACCACCGAGGACCGCGCCGTGCTGCACGCCGCCCTGCGCCGCCCCGCCGGCTCCTCCCCCTCCCTCGAGGTGGACGGGCAGAACATCGACGAGGACGTGCGCGGCACCCTCCACCGGGTCTACGACTTCGCGGACAAGGTCCGCTCCGGGGAATGGACCGGCGTGACCGGCAAGCGCATCGAGACCGTCGTCAACATCGGGATCGGCGGCAGCGACCTCGGCCCGGTGATGGTCTACGAGGCGCTGAAGCCCCTCGCCCAGGACGGGCTCGAGGCGCGGTTCATCTCGAACATCGACCCCACCGACGCCTACGCCAGCACGCAGGATCTCGACCCCGAGACCACCCTGGTGATCGTCGCCTCGAAGACCTTCACCACTCAGGAGACGCTCACCAATGCGCGCCTGGTGCGGCAGTGGCTGCTCAGCGGCCTGCGGGAGAACGCGGGGCTCACCGCCGAGCAGGAGCAGGAGGCCGTGGCCAAGCACTTCGTCGCGGTCTCCACTGCGCTGGACAAGGTCGAGGCCTTCGGCATCGATCCCGAGAATGCCTTCGGGTTCTGGGACTGGGTGGGCGGGCGCTACTCGGTGGACTCCGCGATCGGCACCGTGCTCGCGACGGTGCTGGGCCCGGATGTCTTCGAGGAGCTGCTGGCCGGGTTCCACGCGATGGACGAGCATTTCCGCACCTCGCCGGCGGCGCAGAACGTGCCGCTGCTGATGGGCCTGGTGAACGTGTGGAACGTGAACTTCCTGGAGGCGGAGACCCACGCGGTGCTCCCCTACTCCCAGTACCTGCACCGCTTCCCCGCCTACCTCCAGCAGCTGACCATGGAGTCCAACGGCAAGTCCGTGCGCTGGGACGGCTCCCTCGCCACCACCGAGACCGGTGAGGTCTTCTGGGGCGAGCCCGGCACCAACGGCCAGCACGCCTTCTACCAGCTGATCCATCAGGGCACGCGGCTGATCCCGGCGGACTTCATCGCCTTCGCGACCCCGAACCATCCGCTCCAGGACGGCGACCAGGACGTCCATGAGCTGTTCCTGGCGAACTTCTTCGCCCAGACCAAGGCGCTCGCCTTCGGCAAGACCGCCGAGGAGGTGCGCGCCGAGGGCACCGAGGGCGCGCTGGTCGCGGCCCGCGAGTTCTCCGGCGACCGCCCGACCACCTCGATCATGGCGCCGAAGCTGACGCCGTCCGCGCTGGGCCAGCTGATCGCGCTGTATGAGCACATCACCTTCGTGCAGGGCGTGGTCTGGGGCATCAACTCCTTCGACCAGTGGGGCGTGGAGCTGGGCAAGCAGCTCGCCAAGGGCCTCGCTCCGGCAGTCGCCGGGGATGAGCAGGCGATCTCCGCGGAGGACGCCTCGACCGCCGGGCTGATCCGCTACTACCGCGAGCAGCGCCAGCAGGGCTGATCGAGGACACATGACGACCGGATCTGCGCGGAGCGGGAGAGCACGACGCCTCTCCCGCTCCGCGCTGCTGCGCAGCGTCCTCCTCCCTCTTGCCGCCGTGGCGTCGGCGCTCGCGGTGCTGGTGGCGACCGGCGTGGTCTGGCCGGGCCGGATCTTCGCGCACGGCTATGAGGTCCGGGGCGCCGATGTCTCCTCCTACCAGGGGGAGATCGACTGGCCGACCTTCGCGGGCGACGACCTGGACTTCGCCTACATCAAGGCGACGGAGGGCTCCTCGTACGTGGACGAGCAGTTCACACAGAACTGGGAGCACGCCCGCGATACCGGCCTCTTCGTGGGCGCCTACCACTTCGTGAGCTTCGAGAGCTCCGGGCGCTCGCAGGCCCAGCACGTGATCGACACCGTGGGCGGCGACGGCGCTCTGCCGATCGCGGTGGACATCGAGTTCTATGGTGACTATTTCGAGGATCCGCCCTCACGGGAGGCGGTGGACACCATTCTTGCTCCGCTGCTCGAGGAGCTCACCGAGCACTACGGCGTCCCGCCGGTCATCTACACCACGGCCGACGCCTACGACCTCTACATCGCAGGCGCCTACCCGGACTCCCCGATCTGGATCCGCTCCGTGGTGCTGCCGCCCGATCTGAACGACGGCCGCGGCTGGACCTTCTGGCAGTACTCCCACCGGGACCATCGTGATGGCTACGACGGCGAGGAGCGCTACGTCGACATGAATGTCTTCACCGGCTCTCGTGCCGAGCTCGCCGCACTCGCCTCGGTGGAGCCGACGGATCAGACTCAGGCCAGGTAGTCGACCTCGCGGGTCTCCTTGCCGATCAGCAGCGCGACGGCCGTGATGATCGCAGCGAGGGTCAGGTAGCCGCCCACCAGCCACAGCGGCCCGTCCAGCAGCTGCCACAGCGCGATCATCGCGTAGGGCGCGGGCGCAGCTCCGATCACCGACGCCATGTTGTAGCTGACGGCGCTGCCGGTGTAGCGGACGTCCGCCGCGAACATCTCCGGCAGGAACGCCGCCATCGGGCCGAAGGTCAGGCCCATCAGGGTGAAGCCGAGGATCAGGGTGGCCATCACGCCCACCGTCCCGGCCTGCACCATCGGCTCGATGAGGAATCCGAAGATGCCGATCCCGGCGGTGACCGCCAGCAGCAGCTTCCGGCGTCCGAGGCGGTCCGCGAGCGGGCCGGAGACCAGGGTGAAGATGCCGAAGAACACGACCCCGATGATCAGCATGGTGAGGAACTCCGGGCGGTCATAGCCGAGACCGGGCGCGAAGCTCGCCGCGTCGAAGGGCTTGCCGGCGACCTCCGCAGCGGCGCGAGCGGTCTCCTCATCGGCCGCCGTGGTGCCGACGACCATGAGGAACGCGGTCATCAGGTAGAAGAGCACATAGGTGGCGACCATGGCGATGGTGGCGAGGACGAGCGGCTTCCAGGCGGTGCGGAACACGCGGGCGATCGGCACGGCGGCGACCCGCTGCTCGTCGATGACCTTCTGGAAGGCGGGGCTCTCCATGAGCTTCAGCCGCACCCAGAGGCCCACGATGACGAGGGCTGCGGAGAGCAGGAACGGCAGCCGCCATCCCCAACTCATGAACTGCGCCTCGGTCAGCTGCAGGCTGAGGGCCACGAACAGCAGGTTCGAGAGGATGAATCCGATGGGGGCACCGAGCTGCGGGAAGGTGCCGTAGAGGGCGCGCTTGCCGGGCGGGGCGTTCTCGGTCGCGAGCAGCGCCGCGCCGGACCACTCCCCGCCCAGGCCGATGCCCTGGCAGAAGCGCAGCAGCACCAGGAGCGCCGGGGCGAGCACGGTGAAGCCCGGGGTCGAGGCGGTGGGCAGGACTCCGATGAGGAAAGTCGCGATCCCCATCACGAGAAGGCTGGCCACGAGGGTGGTCTTCCGGCCGACCCGGTCTCCGAAGTGCCCGAAGATCAGGGAGCCGAGCGGACGGGCCACGAAGGCGACGCCGAAGACGGCGAAGGAGCTCAGCAGCTGGTTCGCGGGGCTCTGCGTGGGGAAGAACAGGGCCGGGAACACCAGGGAGGCCGCGGTCGCGTAGGCGTAGAAGTCGAAGAACTCGATCGTCGTGCCGACCATGGAGGCGGTGATGACGCGCCCGCGGGTGTTCGCCGGGGCGCCGGCCGGTGCCGAGCCGGGTGCCGGAGCAGCGGGGGGAGACGAGGGCAGAGCAGTATTCACGACGAGCGACCCTAGACCTCGCATTCCGCTATTCGGACCTTGTTGCCACACTTTGAGACGGACGATGGCGCGGGGCGCGGCGCGTGGTGAACCGTGCGAGGTCCGGAATTCACCGACCGGCCACCAGGAGGTCATCCCGGAACGACGTGCAGCGCTTTCCTGAACGCGGTCTCATCACGGTCCGGCAACGCACCCGGCAACCGACGGCAACCTTCGTACATCCTCCGGAAACACATCGACCATGTGGGCGTCGGCTGCTGCTGCGGCCGCCCCTCCGATGTGGGAGGGAATGTCGTCGCTGTCAAGGAGGACCGCGCATGTCACGCCACTCTGTCTCCCGTTCGAGCGTCACCCCGACCCGTCGGGCCGTCACGCTCGGCGGCACCGCCGCGCTCGCGGCGACCGCCCTGGCCGCCTGCAACCCAGGCGGCTCAGATGGCGGTGGCGGCGGAGGCGAGGACCCCGCCCCGGTCGCCGAGCAGGACACTGCCGAGTTCGCCGGCAAGACCCTCAGCTACCTCTACTTCACAGACGGGCCCGACGAACAGGCCACCCGGGACCTGATCGCACAGTTCGAGAAGGAATACGACGTCACCGTCGAGCTCGAGATCGTGCCCTTCTCGGACATCACCACCACCTTGCAGGCTCGTCTCTCGGGCGACCAGGCACCGGATGTCGCCCGGGTCGCGGCGACCGCACCCTTCGCCGGCGATCTGCTGCTGCTGGACGACTACCTGGGCGCCGACTATCTCTCGGAGTTCACCGAGGGCGTCCAGGTGGGGATGACCGACGCCGACGGCAAGATCCAGGCGATCGCCTCCGACCTCACCCAGAACGGTCCCTTCGTGAACACGGACCTGTTCGAGCAGGCCGGGGTCGCACTGCCGGAGGCCTGGACCTGGCAGGAGATGGTCGACCTCGCCACCCAGGTGCAGGAGGCCACCGGCACCGAGTTCGCCTTCGCCATGGACAAGTCCGGCCATCGCCTCTCCACGATCCTGTCCCAGGGCGGCACCTATCTGGTCCAGGACGGCACCAGCTCGCTGGACCCCGCCGCCGCCGCGACCGCACTGCAGCCGCTGGTGGACATGATCGAGGCCGGCACCTCCCCCAGCGACTTCTGGCTCGACTCCGGGACCAAGTACCAGGGCGCCAACGAGGTGTTCCTGGCCCAGCAGACCCCCGTCTACCTCTCGGGCAACTGGCAGGTCGCCCAGTTCGACGCCAATGCGGAGTTCGGCTGGGCGACCATGCCCAACCCCACCCAGGTCGCCGGTGGCGGCTTCCCCGGCGGGAAGTTCATGGTCGGCTTCGCCGCCGGCCCGGAGAATCAGCTGGCTGCGACGTTCCTGCAGTTCATGAACTCCACCGAGTCCCAGGAAGCGTTCATCACCGCGTCAGCGTTCATGCCCACCCGCGCCGACCTCACCGAGTCCGGCGTCGAGTACCCGGTGCGCAACGAGGAGATGGGCGTGTTCGTCACCGACCTGGGCGAGACCCCGGCCGAGGCCTACGCCGCCTGCTACGACCCGAACTTCGATGCCGCGGCGCAGGAGTTCATCTCGGAGTTCGCCGAGGTCGTCGCCGGGAACAAGGACCTCGCGACCGCGATGGAGGATCTGCGCACCTCGATCGACGCGATCGTGGAGCAGGACTGATGTCCGCGACCACGGCACCCGTCCCCGTCCGGAGCCCACGGCGCCGGCGGGTGCCGTGGTCGCTGCGGGCGGCTCCCTATCTGTTCCTGCTGCCGAACATGGTCATCTTCGGCCTGTTCACGATCTACCCCGCCTTCAGCGGACTGAACATCTCGCTGTACAGCTCCCGCAACGGCCGCACCTTCGAGTGGGCGGGCCTGGGCAACTACGAGCGGATCTTCGCGGACGACGACTTCTTCCAGGCGATGTTCAACACGATCATCTTCGTGATCGCCTTCGTGGGGCTCTCGGTGATCATCTCCGTGCTGCTCTCGGTGCAGCTGAACGCGCAGAACATCGGCAAGTCCTTCTTCCGTTCGGTCTTCTTCCTGCCTGTGCTGCTGAGCCCGGTGGTGGTGGGCATCGTCTGGCGGTGGCTGCTGGAGCGGAACGGGGGCCTGGTCAACGCCGCGCTCGAGGCCGTCGGCATCGGGCAGGTCCCGTGGCTGGTGGACACGAACCTCGCGATGCTGAGCGTGGTGGCCGTGAGCCTGTGGGTGAACGTCGGCTTCTACACGATGATCCTGCTGGCGGGGCTGCAGTCGATCGATCCCAACCTCTACGAGGCAGCGAGCCTGGACGGGGCGAATCCGATGCGCCAGTTCCAGCACATCACCTGGCCGATGCTGGCCCCGACCACGATGGTGGTGCTGATCCTGTCCACGATCCACGGCTTCCAGGCCTTCGACGTCATCTACAACCTCACCGGCGGCGGGCCCGTGGGAGCCACCACCCTCCTGGTGCAGTACGTCTACGACAACGCCTTCGGCCCCCAGATGCAGTACGGGATGGCGGCAGCCGGCTCCGTGGTGCTGTTCGTGGTGGTCATGGGCTTCACGGTGCTCAACTGGTTGCTGGGCCGACGCGCGGAAGCGGTGTGATCCGATCATGACGACAACCTCTGCCAAGCCCACCACCTGGACCTCGACCTCCCGCACCCGCGTGCGGCCCCGGGACGTGGTGCGCACCGTCAACCTCACCGCGCTCGCGCTGCTGGTGCTGATCCCGCTGCTGTGGACCGTGCTCGGCTCCTTCAAGAGCCCCTCCGAGCTGGCCCAGCGCCCGCCCACCATGCTGCCCCAGCAGTGGCACCCGGAGAACTACGTCGAGGCGCTCACCGGGTTCGACATGCTGCGCTACCTCACCAACAGCGTGATCGTGGTGGTGGTCGCGACGGTCCTGACGCTCGCAGTGAACTCGATGGCCGCCTATGCCCTCTCGCGCTACAACTTCCGAGGCCGGGACCTGCTGTTCCTGGTGACGCTCGCGACGATCATGGTGCCGCTCCAGGTCATCCTCATCCCCGTCTACCAGGTGACCGCGTCGCTGGGGCTGACGAACTCGCTGTGGGGCGTGATCCTGCCGGCCATCGCCACCCCCACCGGGGTGTTCCTGCTGCGCCAGTACATGCTCACGATCCCTGACGAGCTGATCGACTCCGCACGGGTGGACGGAGCGCGCGAGTTCGGGATCTTCTGGCGCGTGGTGCTGCCGCTGTGCAAGCCGGCGCTGGCGGTGCTGGCGATCTTCTCGGTGCTGTGGCGATGGAACGACTTCCTGTGGCCGCTGGTGGTGACCAATGAGCGCACCCGCACCCTGCCGGTCGCGCTGCAGCGCTTCGCCAGCCAGGAGGTGGTGCCCTTCAACCTGGTCCTCGCGATCTCGGTGGTCTCGATGATCCCCGTGCTGATCTGCTTCCTGGTGTTCCAGAAGCTGTTCGTCCAGGGCATCGCCGCCTCCGGAATGAAGTGATCGACCGGGAGCGGAGGTC
>NZ_JBQDLF010000012.1:0-11284 GCF_052095815.1 Brachybacterium sp.
GTAGCGTGAATACCCGCCACAGCAGGGTCATTCACCACGAACCGCGAAGAGCCGATAACACCCAGCTGGTGCCCGAGTGGGTCACCTTCGCACGGGTCGCCGTCGAGGCGGGCTCGCTGGGCCTCACGGCCTCGCGCGAGTCGCTGCACGACTCCGGTGCCCTCGCCACGGCCCGTGAGGAGATCGGCCGTCAGATCCACGCGGGCATCGAACGGCTCGCCGCCGGGGATCCCGTCGTCTTCTCGCGGTTCGTCGCCGTGCACGGGCAGAGCCTGCTCGCCCTGGCCGTCGCGCATGCGGAGATGCTGGAGTTCGTGGCCCGTCACTTCACCTGGGAGACCAGCGCCGGCGCGATGCGGCTCGTGGAGATGCCGGCGCGGATCACCTTCACCACGGACGAGCGGGAGTTCACCACCTACGCGCCGCTGGTGCAGGCGCAGGGCGGGCTGCTCGTCAACGGCACCTACACCCACGGCGCCGCCATGCTGCGGGCGTACGACAGGGCGCAGACCCGCCTCACCGCGCGCGAGTTCGAGCTGGCACGACTGCTGGAGGATCTCCCGGCCCCGCTCGGGGAGGACGCGGACCTCGCCGGGCAGATCGGCGATGCGGCGCGTGCCGTGCTCGACCAGTTCGGAGCGACGGCCGAGGTGCGGGCCTTCCGCCCGGTGAGCCAGCTCGTGCTCCATGTCCCGGGCCGCGCTGCGGGCTTCGTGTTCGAGGAGGTCGAGGACGACCCGTGGGCCGACCTGCTCGGCGGCGCGACGCCCGTCGATCCCGTCGGCCCCGCGGATCCCCGACCGACCCTCGTGCTGAACCTCCGCGCCGAGGCGGTGCGCGCCCTCGGCGGCGGGCTCGCCCCGGCCACCCGGGCCGAGGCGATCCGTGCCCTGCATCTGCTGAGCCTGCTGCAGGCCGGCATCCGGCTGCGCGCCGAGGAGCAGGCAAGCCTGGCCGGGGCGCTCCAGAGCCTGCTGCTGGCGGCAGCACGCACCGAGAACCGCACCACCGAGGACCGCACCACCGAGGGCAGGGGATGACGATGATCCGGTATGACGAGGTCGCCGATCTCACCGGCGAGCAGGCGCAGCGCGTGCGGGCGCTCGTCGACCGCAGCAGCGAGATCTGGGACATGCCCGATGACCTGGACACGATCCGCGCCTGGGAGGAGCAGATCGCGGACTGCGAGGCGGAGGGCGTGCCCCACCTCGCAGCGAGCGCACGCTTCGGCCAGTACGCGATCTACAGCACGGGCGGCATGCCGGCGGCGGCTCTGGACGCGTACGTGCGGCTCATGCAGATCGTCGGCCGCTACGGCGACCACATCAACCCCGAGAACCGGCGCGGTTTCCTCGGCTCTGTCGCGAACCTGGTCGTCACGGTGGCGAAGGATCCGTCCCTCGCGCGCTCGCAGCTCGAGAGGGTCGTCGACCTCGTCGAGCAGCAGACGGTGAAGCACGGCGACGACCTCGCGAACGTGACGCTCGCGCGGGCCTCGCTCGCCGTCGAGTTCGGTGAGCAGGAGCGTGCGCTCGCTCTGCTGGACCAGTGGCAGGGCATCGGCAGCCCCGACTGGCCCCCGTTCGACGCCAACACCGTCACCCGCGAGATCATGCTCCTCGAACACTTCGATCCGGCCCTCGCCGCGGCGACGCTCGCCCGCCGCTTCACGGCGATGGGCGTCCCGCCCGGACCGATCGACATGGACCGGCGCGACAGCACCCAGCTCGTGCTGCTGCGGACGGATCTGGGGTCGCTGTCCGCGCGCGCGGGGCAGAAGGACGTCGCCGCCCGTATCGGGGATGAGCTGGTCGCCCAGTTCGGCATCGACCGCCTCGTCCGGTCCGCGGAGATCCAGGATCTGCTGCTCGTGCTGGAGCACCGCCCGGAGGACGCCCGCATCGCCGCCGACTTCGGCCTCGAGAACAGCAGCCTTGACCTCACCGAGTGGCGGCTCCAGGCCGCCCTCGCCCGCAGCCGTGCCCTCGAGGACCCGACGGGCGAGGAGGCGCAGCTGCTGCGCGCCCTGGCGACGGAGGCCGCCGCGGCGCACGACGCCCGCGGAGGGACCGACGTCCACACCCGGGAGCTGCAGGACGTCTGGTTCGCGGGCCTGGCGCCCGCCGCACCCGTGACGCACGGAGCCGACGCCGACCCCGAGGCGCGGGCCGAACGGATCCTGCGCGCCGGATGGATCTCGAGGCGCACCTCGCCGGTGACGGTCGAGTCCGTGCCCTTCTCGCTCAAGGACCGCTACATGGCGCTCCATGAACAGGCGAGGTCGGTCCTGGAGGCCGGTTCCGAGGAGGATGCCGAGGCGATCGTCGCGGCCACGATCGCCCGCAGCCGCGAGCTGAGGATGCCGGCGGCGGAGTTCGTCGCCCACCTCATGCACGCCTTCCAGGCCTATCAGGCCGGCGACCACGTGGCGCTGGTGCTGCGGTACGAGAGGGCGCAGAGCGCCCAGGCGCTCGCGCCGGACGGCGTCGACCCGGCCCTCGAGAAGGCCGCCGCGGGGCTCTTCCTCCCGGTGATCCTCACCGCGCTGGATCTGCCCGCGATCCCGCTGGACCGGATCGAGGAGATCGTCACCGCGGAGATCGCTCTGCGGGCCGTGACGGGAATGCCGACCACACCGATCGCCGTGGCGGAGCTCGCCCGGGCGGTCCACCTCGGGCAGTCTGCTGAGATCGGTGCGCTGTTCGAGGAGGTCCGCACTCGGCTCGGTGCCGAGGCGGGGGACGTGGACCCCTTCGACGTGCTGCTCGATCTGGCGCGGATCCTCGCGCCCGTGGACGCCACAGCCGTGCCAGGGATCGTGGCCGGAGTGCTGCGTGCGTCGAACGATCCGGCCCAGCAGCGGGCGGCGCTCGCCTGGACCGTCTGGGGGGCGCTGCAGGAGGGCGAGGTCGCGGACGACGCCGTCGCCGCGGTCATCGCGCAGCTCGAGGAGGTCGATCGAGACCTCGAGGAGTTCGGGGACGTGCCGGGATCGGTCCTGCTCGAGGTCGCAGCCCGGGTCCCGGGGGTGCTGGGCTGGCTGCTCGATGCCGCACTCGCGGACGCGGCCCCGGGGGACCCGAACCATCTCGACACCGCCGCCGGGGCGGCGCGCGTCCTGCTGGACCACGCACCGGCCGACGAGCGCGGCCCGCGGCTGCGCGATGACGCGCGTGAGATCGCCGAGGCCCTCGACCGGCGGAACGGGAACGCCGTGCAGTCCGAGCGGCTGCGCGAGAGGTTTTTCCCGGAGGGGTGATACCCGCAGAAGGGTGACCGGGGGCGGGCCGAGCCGGCCGGCTGGAGACGGAGCGGGAGCGTGCCCGTGCGCCCGGTTACGCTGAGGGCATCGATGTCGACCGGGGGAAGCTTCATGGATCACACGCTAGGACGCCGTCCTCTGCTCGGCGCAGTGCTCGGTGGGGGTCTGGGGCTGCTCACCGGCTGCTCCCTGATGCCACAGCTCCCCTCCTTCGGCGGTGGCAGCTCGATCGAGGACCTGCTCTCGGCGATCGACCCGGGGATCTGGGGCAGGGAGACGGGAAGCGTCGTCGATGCACCCGACCCGTTGGAGTCCCCGCTCCGAGTGAACGTCACCCGGCCTCGGGCGATCGGCGAGCTGTTCGACGTGCCGGACGATCTCTCCCCGATCCTGTACGACGAGAACTACGTGCGCGAGGAGGTCGCTCGGATCACCGAGCCGGGCGCCCTCATCGGGCCCCCGTCGGTGCACGGGTCGTACCCGATCGATGCCACCTTGAACTCCAACCACTTCCGTTTCGCGCCCGAGGTGGCGGTGCTCACGGCACATAGCTCCAGGCAGGCCGCGATCTGGCGCGGGGTGGAGGACACCCTGATCGAGGAGATGGAGGAGATCCTCTCGGTCCCCGACGCCGACGGGAACGTGCGATACGTCCTCGAAGACGGGCGCCTGGTCCCGACCGACGCGATGCAGGGCCTCTCGTTGCCGCCGGTGGAGATCACGCAGCATCGCGACGAGCTGCGATTCTTCCAGTCCGTCGAGACTCCCGAGTTCGAGGGGGATGCCTCGGTCTTCGACTGCTTCGAGGATCTTCAGGAGATGGTGGACGTCGTCGACCTCCCCGAGGCACACGTCGCCCAGGCCCAGTCGTTCCTCTGGAGCCCCCACGGCCCCGGCGTCGGCCACCCGCCCTTCCGCGAGTGGTACTTCGCCACGGAGCTGACCTCCGCCACTGAGCACACCACCTGCGGGGTGGTGCGCGTGGACGCGGAGGAGCTCGACGGGGTCCTCTCGATGCTCACCGAGTTCATGGACGGGCCGAGCGTGAAGGACGATCTTGTCCCGGTCGAGATGGAGCCGGTCTCGGACACGCTGCTCAAGCTCACCCTCGACGCCGAGCCGCGATCTCCCGACCCGGTCTCGTCCTTCTACACCGCCCCGTGGAAGAGGTCCTGGGCCAGCATCCTGAAATGAGCTGTGATCATCGCTGCGCCCTGCGACGTCGGCGGATCAGGGCTCAGCGGGCGCCGACGCTGCGCCGCCCCAGCACCCAGGCCGCCACCAGCGCCACCATGATCCCGTTCAGCGGCGCGATCCCGATCCCGAACTGGTTCGAGACCCACGCGATCAGGCATCCGAGCACGTACGGCACCAGTGCCTGCCACCGGACCTTCTCGCTCAGCGTCTCCAGCGCCGGCTGCCCGCCGCGCCAGCGCGCGATCCAGTCGCCGATCAGCACTCCGCCGAGCGGCGGGATGAGCACGCCCAGCAGGCTGAGGTAGCCCACGATGTGCCCCTCGACGCCCACCAGTGCCAGCACGGTGCCGATGGCGACGCCGCCCATGATGAAGGGGCCCTTGCGGGTGGAGTTGGCGATCTCGGCGCCCGCGACGCCGAAGGCGTAGGCCGCGTCGGCGTTGGACTTCCACAGGTTGCCGAACAGGAAGAACAGGCCCCAGCCGATCATGCCCATGCTCAGCAGCAGGGTGGTGAAGTCTCCTTCGCCGAAGGCGAGCGCGGAGACGGCACCGAAGAACACCATCAGGCCGTTGCCGATCACGAAGCCCATCGCGCAGGCGATCACGGCGTCGCGGCCGCGCCGGGCGAAGCGGGTCCAGTTCGCGGCCTGGGTGCCGGCGGAGGCGAAGGTGCCCACCACGGTGGTGACCGCGGCGGCCCAGGTCATGGTGGTGGTGGGGGCGATGTCGAACAGGCCCCGCACCCCGCCCACCTCGGTCAGCGCCATGCCGGTGATCCAGAAGGCGAGGATCAGGATCAGCGGGGTGGAGATGAGGGAGACCCAGTACATGCCCTCGTAGCCGTACAGGGCGGTGAGCATCATCAACGCGGAGACGGCGATCATCACCAGCGCCGGTGCCCACGCGCTCTCCCAGCCGAAGGCGATCGCGGTCATCTGGCCGATCGAGCCGACGGCCACGCCGTACCAGCCCACCTGGGTGCCGCCCAGCAGCAGGGAGACCACCTTCGAGCCGACGGTCCCGAAGGTGTATCGGGACATCACCACGGTGGTCAGGCCCGTTCGGGCGCCGAGGAAGCCGATCGCGGCGACGTAGGCGCCGAGCACGGCGGAGCCCACCAGCAGCACGGCGAGGAACTCGGAGAAGGGGAAGCCCACCCCGATGCTCGCGCCCGCCATCAGGGTGGGGGCGAAGACGGTGAACCCGATGAGCACCACGCTGATGGAGACCACGCCGCGCCGTGCGGAGCGGGGGACCGGCGTGACCGGGTAGTCGGGGTCGACGGGCTGTTCGGCGCCCTCGCAAAGATCGGCGGCGGTCACCGGCCCTGGGCCTCAGCGGGCGCGCCGAGCTCGTCGGCCTCGACGCCGATGTCCTCGCTCCAGATCTCCGGACGCTCGGCGATCATCCGCTCCATCAGGGCGATGCACTCGGGATCATCGAGCACGTCCACCGTGACGCCGCGCTCGCGCAGCAGCGACTCCGCCATCTCGAAGGTGCGGTTCTCGCCCACCACGATCCGGGGGATCTCGTACAGCAGCGCGGTGCCGGTGCACATGATGCACGGCGACAGGGTCGTGTAGAGCACGGACTCGCGGTAGATGCTCGCGCGCAGGCGCCCGGCCTTCTCGATCGCGTCGGTCTCGCCGTGCAGGATCGCGGAGTCCTTCTGCACGCGCTGGTTGTGCCCCGCAGAGAGCACCTCGCCGTTGTGGACCAGCACCGCGCCGATCGGCACCCCGCCCTCGTCCCAGCTCTTGCGGGCCTGCTCGATGGCGAGGGCGAGGAAGCGGCGGTCGTCGTCAGCGGTGGGGGTCCAGGTCATGGGGTGCGTGCTCCTGCGGTCGTCGGGATGGTCGCCCGGCGTCGTAGAAGGAATCGCGGGAGCCACGCACCCCGGCCCCGGGGGTGAGACCGCTCTGTGACCAGCCGTCCACGGACTGTGAGCCCCGGCTCAACCCGAGCCCGGCCCGGCCGCAGCCCAGGTCAGCCGGAGCCCGGCTCAGCCCGGCCCAGGCTCGTCCGCGACCCTCAGCCCATGTACACGTCGGCGAGCAGCTCGACGGACCGCAGCCGCTGCTCCACCCGCGGGCCCTGGTGGGCGATGATCAGCTCGTCGGCGCCGGTCTGCTCGGCGAACTCGGTGACCTTCTCCTTGACCACATCGGGGGTGCCCACGGCGCTGTAGGTCGCCATCTGGTGCAGGTGGTGGGCCTGGGGCGAGGCGAGCAGCTCGTCGGCCTGCTCGTCGGTGTACTCGGTGCCCGGGCGCACCATCAGCGCCACCCGGCTGCGCATCATCTCGAGGTGCTGGCGCTCGGCGTCGGCCTGGTCGTCGGCAGCGATGACGTTGTAGGCCGCGAAGACGTGGGGCTTCTCGAGCTGCTCGGAGGGCTGGAAGTCGCGGCGATACAGCGCGATCGCCTCGTGCAGGGCGCCGGGGGAGAAGTGTGAAGCGAAGGCGTAGGGCAGGCCGAGGGCGGCGGCCAGGCTCGCGCCGAACAGGGAGGAGCCGAGGATGGTCAGCGGGACGTCGGTGCCCTTGCCCGGGTAGGCATTCACGCCCGGGATCCGGGACTCGCCGCGGAGGTAGGCCTGCAGCTCCACGACGTCCTCGGGGAAGGTGTCGGCCGTGGCGCCGCTGCGGCGCAGTGCACGCATGGTGTTCTGGTCGGTGCCCGGGGCCCGGCCCAGGCCCAGCTCGATCCGCCCCGGGTGGAGGGTCTCGAGGGTGCCGAACTGCTCGGCGATCACCAGCGGGGCGTGGTTGGGCAGCATGATGCCGCCCGCTCCGAGCCGGATGGTCTTGGTGTGCGCCGCGACGTGGGCGATCAGCACCGCGGTGGCGGAGGACGCGATCGAGGCCATGTTGTGGTGCTCGGCGTACCAGACCCGCTCGTACCCGGTCTCCTCCGCCTTCTGGGCCAGGGCGACCGTGCCCTCCAGCGCCTGCGCGACGGTCTGGTCACGGGCAACGGTGGCGAGGTCGAGGAGGGAAAGCGGGACAGTCATCAGGCACCTTTCGTCGGCAGGCGGCGCCGGACGGCGCAGCACCTTCAGCGACAACGCCCTCGGCGTCGTTTCTCTTCCCGACGGCATTGCGGGGCGGCACACCCCTGCCCGCCCCTGAGACGTCACATCACGAGAAGGTCACGGCGCCCTCTCGCCCTTCGCCTCAGCTCCACAAGAGCCCAGGATGGCCGCACCCCGCTGCAGGCGCACGGGACATGCCCATCCTTCCCTCGTGTCAGGAGCTGCCATGTCCTACGTCCAGCCCACCGATCTGGTGGACCGGCTCACCGCCGCCGGCGCCTCGAAGGTCACCTACTCCGCCGGTGTCACGGTGCTGCGTGCTTTCATGGCCGGGGCGATCCTCACCCTCGGCGCCGCCTTCGCCGTCACCGTCTCCACCCAGACCGGGGAGCCGCTGCTGGGAGCGCTGCTGTTCCCCGTCGGCTTCATCCTGCTGTACCTGATGGGCTACGACCTGCTCACCGGGGTGTTCACACTGATGCCGATCGCACTGATCGCGCGGAAGCCCGGAGTGACGGTGCGCTCGATGCTTCGCGTCTGGGGCCTGGTGTTCCTGGGCAACTTCCTCGGCGCGTTCATGGTCGCGGTGCTGATGGCCATCTACTTCACCTACGGCTTCTCCACCGAGCCCAGCCCCGTGGGCCTGGCGATCTCCGAGATCGGCCATGGCCGCACCGTCGGCTACGCCGATCACGGCGCCGCCGGAATGCTCACCCTGTTCATCCGCGCCGTGCTGTGCAACTGGATGGTCTCCACCGGCGTGGTCGGCGCGTTCATGACCGACAACCTCCTGGGGAAGATCGCCTGCATGTGGATGCCCGTGATGCTGTTCTTCTACATGGGCTTCGAGCACTCCATCGTGAACATGTTCCTGTTCCCCTCCGGCCTGCTGCTCGGCGCGGAGTTCACGATCATGGACTACCTGATCTGGAACGAGATCCCCACCGTGATCGGCAACCTCGTCGGCGGCCTGGTGTTCGTGGGCCTCCCGCTCTACTACGCCCACCGCCGCAAGAACCCCGCCGCTGCTGCCGGTACCCCCACCACCGCGACCGGCACCGCTGCGGAGGCCACCCCCGCCCCTGCCCTCGACCCCACCGGCGCCCCGGCCGCCCCGCCGGCCGACGGACCCACGGAGGCCCCCGAACTGGTGGGGGCGCCCCGATGAGCCCCCGCATCGTCGTGATCGGCGCCGGGATGGCGGCGCACCGCCTGGTCGACTCGCTCGTCACCCGCGCCGAGGAGCGGATCACCGTGACCGTGCTCGGGGACGAGGCCCGCCGCCCCTACGACCGGGTGGGCCTGACCCGCTTCTTCGACGGGGAGAGTCCCGAGGAGCTCACCCTCGCGCACACGATCTTCGAGGATCCCCGCGTCACCCTCCACGAGGGGGACCCCGTTCAGGCGATCGACCGCGAGAACCGCACCGTCACCACCGCCTCCGGCGCCGTCCACCCCTACGACCACCTGGTCCTCGCCACCGGCTCCCACGCGGCGAGGCCCCCGATCCAGGGCGCCGAGCTGCCCGGCTGCTTCGTCTACCGCACCTTGGATGATGTCGAGGCCCTGCGCGAGCACGTCACCACCCGCGCCGCCCAGCTCGGCGCCGCACAGTCCGACGCCGAACAGGGCGATCGGCCCGTGCGCGGGATCGTCGTCGGCGGCGGGCTGCTGGGCCTCGAGGCGGCCGGCGCCCTGCAGGGCATGGGCGCCGAGGCGACGGTCCTGCAGTCCGGCGACCGGCTGATGTCCGCCCAGCTCGACCTGCCCGCCGGAGCCACCCTGCGCCGCCTCATCGAGGCCCGCGGGATCACCGTGCGCACTGAGGCCCGCTCCAACGCCGTGCTGCCGGACGCCGACGGCAGCGCCCGCGCCGTCCTCCTCCCGGACGGCTCCGAGCTCCCGGCGGACCTCGTGATCTTCACCGTCGGTGTCCGCCCCCGCGACGAGCTCGCCCGCGCCGCGGGGCTGACGTGCGACGAGCGCGGCGGGGTGCGGATCGACGAGAGCTGCGCGACCTCCGACCCGGCCGTGCACGCGATCGGCGAGGTCGCCTCCTTCGAGGGGCAGTGCGTGGGCCTGGTCGCCCCCGGATACGCCATGGCCGAGGTGGTCAGCGACCGGATCCTCGGCGGGCAGGCGACGTTCGCCGGCTACGACCTCTCCACCAAGCTCAAGCTCTCCGGCGTGGACGTCGCCAGCTTCGGCGACGCCTTCGCCACCACCCCCGGCGCCCTGGACGTGGTCTACACCGACCCCGTGAACGGCGTCCACAAGAAGCTCGTCCTCTCCGACGATGCGAAGACCCTGCTCGGCGGGATGCTGGTGGGGGACGCCTCCGCCTACGGCTCCCTGCGCCCGCTGGTCGGCGGGCCGCTCGGCGGGGACCCCGCCGCCTACCTGCTCCCCGCCGGGGCGTCGGCCGCCCCGACCGCCGAACTGCCCGATGAGGCGGTGGTCTGCTCCTGCTCCTCGGTGAGCGCCGGCGCCATCCGCCACGCCGTGCGCGAGCAGGGCTGCGCCGACGCCGCGGCCGTCACCGCCTGCACCAAGGCGGGCGCCACCTGCGGCTCCTGCACCGTCATGGTCACCTCGCTCGTCGGCAGCGAGCTCGCGAAGCTCGGCCGGGCCGTCTCCGCCGGGCTGTGCGAGCACTTCGACCTCTCCCGCCGCCAGCTGTTCGACGCCGTGCACGTCTCGGGTCTGACCACCTTCAGCGCAGTCATCGCCCGGTTCGGCCGCGGTCGCGGCTGCGACACCTGCAAGCCCGTGCTCGCCGGCATCCTCGCCCTGCTCGGCGGGGAGCACGTGCTGGACAACGAGAACGCCACCCTGCAGGACACCAACGACCACGTGATGGCCAACATGCAGAAGGACGGCACCTACTCCGTGGTCCCGCGCATGCCCGGCGGGGAGGTCACCCCTGAGGGCCTGATCACGGTGGGGGAGGTGGCCCGCGACTTCGGGCTCTACACCAAGATCACCGGCGGCCAGCGGGTGGACATGTTCGGCGCCCGCCTCGAGGAGCTGCCGCTGATCTGGCGGCGCCTGACCGAGGCCGGCTTCGAATCCGGCCACGCCTACGGCAAGTCGCTGCGCACCGTGAAATCCTGCGTGGGCTCCACCTGGTGCCGCTATGGCGTGCTGGACTCCACCTCCATGGCCATCCAGCTCGAGCTGCGCTATCGCGGGCTGCGCACCCCACACAAGTTCAAGCTCGGGGTCTCCGGCTGCGCCCGCGAATGCGCCGAGGCCCGCGCCAAGGACGCCGGCATCATCGCCACCGCCCAGGGCTGGAACCTGTACGTGGGCGGGAACGGCGGCGCCACCCCGCGCCACGCCCAGCTGCTGGTCGAGGGCCTGGACGACGACACCCTGATCCGCACCCTGGACCGATACTTCATGTACTACGCCCGCACCGCCGACAAACTCCAGCGCACCGCCCCCTGGCTCGAAGCGCTCGACGGCGGGATCGACGGGTTGCGCGCCGTGATCATGGACGACTCCCTGGGGCTCGCCGCAGATCTGGACGCGGCCATGGAACGCCACGTCGAGGGCTACCGTGATGAGTGGGCTGAGACCCTCGCCGACCCTGCCAAGCTCGCCCGCTTCCGCTCCTTCGTGAACGCCCCCACCACCCCCGACCCCGGCCTTGCCTTCGTCCCCGAGCGTGGGCAGGTGCGCCCCGCCCGGCCTGAGGAGCGCACGGGTGGGATCCTGATCGCCGGCACGACCCTGGAGGTACGACGATGACCCCGACCCTCACCACCCCGAGCACCGCCAGCCCGAC
>NZ_JBQDLF010000012.1:11384-12713 GCF_052095815.1 Brachybacterium sp.
CTCGCCAGCCCGAGCCTCAGCAGCCCGGCCCTCGCCCCGCAGCTCGCGGCGAACTGGCTCCGGCTGTGCACCCTCGCGGAGCTCGAGGTCGAACGGGGCTGCGCGGCCCTCGTGGGCCAGGAGCAGGTCGCCCTGTTCCTGCTGGCCGACGGCGACCTCCGCGCGGTCGACAACCACGACCCCTACTCGGGGGCGAACGTCATCTCCCGCGGCATCGTCGGCTCCCGCGGCGGCCGCCCCACCATCGCCTCCCCGATGTACAAGCAGATCTTCGACCTACGCTCGGGCACCTGCGTGAACACCCGCGGCAAGCAGGTGCGACGCCTCCGGGTCTGGCCCGTGCGCACCCTCGACGGGGACGTCTACCTGCTGCGCGGCGGCGCACGATGACCCTCGAGCCCGGAGCAGGGACCCCGGCGCCGGCCCCGGCGTTCGGGAGGCCGACCCGCACGCTCAAGGCACCGGCACCGGCACCGGCACCGGCACCCGCACTGACTCCCGCCGCGGCACCGGCACCGGCAACCGACCCGTTGGCCGCCCGCGGCCACGTGGCGCTGGTGGGCGGCGGGCCGGGCCCGCTGGACCTGCTGACCGTGCGGGCCCTGCGGCTGCTGCGCGGGGCCGACGTCGTGATCGTCGACCGGCTCGGCCCCGCCGCAGAGGTCCGCGCGGAGCTGCGTCCCAGCGCGCTCGTGATCGACGTCGGCAAGCGCCCCGGCCACCATCCCGTCCCGCAGGAGCAGATCAACGCCCTGCTCATCGCGCACGCCCGCGCCGGGAAGGCGGTCGTGCGGCTGAAGGGCGGGGATCCGTTCGTGCTGGGCCGCGGCGGCGAGGAGGTGCTCGCCTGCCGCGCTGCCGGGATCGAGGTCGAGGTGGTCCCCGGCATCAGCAGCGCCTTCGCCGTGCCCCAGGCCGCCGGGGTGCCGGTCACCCATCGCGGACTCTCCTCCACCGTGCACGTGGTCAGCGGGCACGACCTGAGCGGGCCGCACGGACCGTCGGCCGCGACCCTCGCCGCGCTCGCCGACGACGCGGTGACCACCGTGGTGCTGATGGGGGTCGCGGCGCTTCCCGCCCTGGTCGCCGCCGCCCTCGCCCATGGAGTGCCAGGGCAGCGGCCGATCGCGATCATCGAGAACGGCCACACCCCGCGACAGCGCACCACCCGCACCACCCTCGCCGGCGCTGTCCACACAGCAGCGGCCGTCGGCGTGCGCAGCCCCGCGGTGATCGTGATCGGCGAGGTGGCCTGGGCCGGACTGCTGCAGCCGGAAACGTCGGCAGCGCTCGCCCCCGCTGAGCTGAGCCCATCGGCCGCGCTCGCCC
>NZ_JBQDLF010000012.1:12813-67391 GCF_052095815.1 Brachybacterium sp.
GAAACGTCGGCAGCGCTCGCCCCCGCTGAGCTGAGCCCATCGGCCGCGCTCGC
Source organism: Brachybacterium sp. (assembly GCF_052095815.1). Classification (NCBI taxonomy): domain Bacteria; kingdom Bacillati; phylum Actinomycetota; class Actinomycetes; order Micrococcales; family Dermabacteraceae; genus Brachybacterium; species Brachybacterium sp. The sequence goes on from NZ_JBQDLF010000012.1 coordinate 12,867, forward strand.
CCTCGCGGAGCCGAACCGGTCAGCGGCGCCGGACCTCGCCGAGATGGCCGCACTCGGCGGGCAGACGCCGGAGCACGCGGCGTGAGCACCCCGCCCCAGCTCTCCAGCGCGCTCGAGGGCAGGCGGCTCGTGCTCGCCCTGGACCGCCGGGCCGAGGAGCTCGCCGCCGCACTGATCCGCCACGGTGCCGAGATCCAGCACGCCCCCGCAATGAGCATGATCCCGCACGTGGACGACCCGCAGCTGCTGGCCCGCACCGCCGAGCTCATCGCCCTCCCGCCGACCCTGCTCATCGCGACCACCGGGGTGGGGGTGCGCGGCTGGTTCGAGGCCGCCGACGCCGCCGGTCTCGCCCCCTCGCTGCGCGCCGCGCTCGCCGGCACCCGGGTCCTCGCCCGCGGCCCCAAGGCCCGCGGCGCCGCCCAGCAGGCAGGGCTCACCGTGGACTGGGTCGCCCAGGAGGGAACCTCCGCCGAGGTGATCGCCCACCTCGCCGGCCAGGACCTCACCGGGACCCGCGCCGCCGTGCAGCACCACGGCTCCGGGGCCGACGGCCTCGACGAGGCGCTCCAGGACGCCGGCGCCGAGGTGGTGGCCCTGACCGTCTACCGCTGGGGACCACCGCGCGACCCCGCCGCTGTGCACCGCTCCGTGTGTGATGCCGCCGCCGGAGCAGTGGACGCGGTCCTGTTCACCGCCGCACCCGGCACCGAGAACTGGCTGGTCGCCGCCGAACAGGCCGGCGCCCTGCCGGCGATCGCCGCCCGCACCCGCGCCGGTGAGCTGGTCATGGCGGCCGTCGGCCCCCTCACCGCCGCACCCCTGGAAGCGCGCGGGATGCCCGCACTGCTGCCCGCCCGCAGCCGGATGGGCGCGCTGGCGCGCGCCGTCATACAGCACTTCGATCCCACCGCCCCGACGGCGCAGGAGGACTCATGACCGCGCTGATCGCCTGCTCCCACGGCACCCGCTCCGCCGCGGGCCGCGCCGTGATCGCCCGGATCCGGGAGCAGCTCGCCCGCGCCGTCCCGGACGCCGAGGTGCGCGAGGCCTACGTCGACGTGGAGCAGCCTGAGGTCGCGGGCGTCGTCACGCGCGCCGCCGCGGAGGGCCCCGTGGTGGTGGTGCCGCTGCTGCTCTCGACCGGTTTCCACACCTCCGTGGACATCGCCGCGGCCGTCGAGCCCCATCCCCGCGCCGTCGCCGCCCCCGCCCTCGGCCCGCACCCGGCTCTGGTGCGGGCGCTGCGGGACCGACTCGCCGCCGTCAGCGAGGGAGATGCCGGGCATCGCCCCGGCGATCATGTGGTGCTCGCCGCAGCCGGCTCCTCCGACCCGGCCGCCGCCCGTGCCGTGGAGCACATGCGTGATCTGGTCGCCGCCCACCTGCCGTGCCCCGTGAGCATCGGATACGGGGCGGGCTGCGCGCCCTCCCTCCCGGAGGCCGTCGACGCGGCGCGTGCGGCCGGCGCCCGGAGGGTGATCGCGGCGAGCTATGTGCTGGCCCCGGGCCATTTCGCGAACCTCGTCGGCGGCGCCGGGGCCGACCTCGTCAGCGCCCCGCTGGGGGCGCATCCGGAGGTGATCGGCGTGGCCGCCGCGCGGTTCCGGGAGGCGCTGGCCGTCCTCGCTCAGCCCGTGAGCTGATCCAGGGAACTCCCCACCGAACCCCAAAAAGGTCACGGAAAGGTCACAGCACGCCCACAGCCAGCGGTTCTACGTTTCTCGCTCCAGCACAGGACACCGAGAGGACCGCCATGGACAATGTCCCGCACCGCCCCGTCGGCCGCGCTTATCCCGAGGCCCGCGAGCACGACCCTGCCGCGCCGGCGACGGACCCTCCGACCCGCTTCGAGGGCCGCCCCCTGCACCACCCCGAGGAGGACGTCGAGGACCAGGGCCTCGCCTTCGACGTCGGTACGCTCGTCTCCCGCCGCGGAGTGCTCGGAGTGCTCGGCGCCGGCAGCGTCGCCGCGGTCCTCGCCGCCTGCACCGGCGGAAGCGCCGAGACGTCCGACGGCGCCGGCAACGGGGGAGGGGTGAGCGGCGGTGGGGCGAGTGACGGCGGCGGCACCTCCGCCTCAGCCCTCGAGGAGATGCCCGGCGAGACCGCCGGCCCCTACCCGGGGGACGGCTCCAACGGCGCGGACGTGCTCGAGACCAGTGGCGTCGAGCGCAGCGACCTCCGCTCCAGCATCGACTCCGACACCACCGCCGAGGGCGTGCCGCTCGAGCTCACCATGAACATCATCGACATGGCCAGCGGCGACGTGCCGATGGAGGGCGCGGCGGTGTACCTGTGGCACTGCGACGCCGAGGGCCGCTACTCGATGTACTCCCAGGGGCTGGAGAACGAGACCTACCTGCGCGGTGTGCAGATCACCGACTCCGCGGGCGCCGTCACCTTCACCAGCATTCTCCCCGGCTGCTACGCTGGCCGCTGGCCCCACCTCCACTTCGAGGTGTTCCCGGACGCCGACTCGATCGTCGACGCCGGCAACGCGATCCTCACCTCCCAGATCGCCCTGCCCGAGGTGGAGTGCCGCGAGGTCTACGCGCTCGAGGGCTATGCCGGCTCCACCGCGAACCTCGATCAGCTGACCCTCGAGAGCGACGGGATCTTCTCCGACGGCTACGAGCAGCAGCTGGTCGCCTTCAGCGGTGACCTCGAGGGCGGCTACTCCTTCAGCATCGACGTCCCGATCGACACGACCACCGAGCCTGAGGCCGGCGGGATGCCCGGTGGGGGCGGCGGTGAGGGTGGCTCTGGCGGGGAACCCCCCGCGGGTGGCGAGGGAGGCCCGGGTGGCGGCGGCACCCCGCCCGAGGACGCACCGCAGGGCGGGGGCCCCGGGGGCGAGCCTCCGGCGGACGGCGAGGGGTCCGAGGCGCCCAGCGACGGCGGGGAGTGACGGCCGGGAGGGACGGCCGGGAGTGACGGGGGCGCAGGGAACCCGCTGCAGCGCGGCCGGGCTCTGCCCGCCCGGCCGCACTGTCCCCGTCGGGCCGCCCCCGCTGCTGCTCTGCCCGCTCCGCTACTCCCGCTGCCGCGCCATCACCGCGCGCTGCAGCAGCACGAAGATCAGCAGGATCCCGCCGGTGATGATGGTGGTGGCCTCTGGGGGGATGCTGCCGTCGCGGGTGATCAGCACGTTCATCAGGCCCAGCACGAGCGCGCCTACCACGGAGCCGAGCACGTAGCCGAAGCCGCCGGTGAGCAGGGTGCCGCCGATGACCGCGGCGGCGATCGCGTCGAGCTCCCAGCCGATGCCGGTGATGTTCTGGGCGGAGCCGAGGCGCGCGGTGTAGACCACGGCGGCGATCCCGGCGAGGGTCCCGCTGATCACGTAGATCAGCAGTTTGGTGCGCAGCACCGGCAGGCCCATCAGGGAGGCGGACTGCTCGGAGCCGCCGATGGCGTAGACGGTGCGGCCGGTGCGGGTGCGGTGCAGCACCAGGAACGCGGCGATGACCACCAGCAGAGCGATCAGCACGCCCGGGGTGATGACCAGGTCGTTGACCTTCGGACCGTCGATGATCTTGAGCTTCGTGCCCAGCAGCAGGATCCCGGAGCCCTCCTCGAGCCGCACCGGCACGGTGGAGAGCATCGAGGCCAGGCCCCGCCCCAGGAACATCATCGCGAGCGTCGCGATGAAGGGTTGGACGTTGAAGTATTGGATGAGGATTCCGGAGGCGAGCCCGATCGCGGAGCCGATCCCGATCATGACCACGATGACCAGCACCGCATTCATCCCGGTGCCGGCGAGCATCACCCCGCACACGGAGGACAGCGCGATGATCGCCCCGACGGAGAGATCGATCCCGCCGCTGATGATCACGAAGGTGAGCCCCACGGCCAGGATGATCAGGTGGGCGTTGTTGATGAAGAGGTTCGAGAGGGTGCTGAGCTGGAAGATCCGACCGTAGGCCGTCTCCCCGTAGATCAGCATCAGCACGAAGATGACCAGCGCGGCCAGGGTGGGCAGCGAGTCGGCGCGGAAGAAGCTCTTCAGCCGGTGCAGGAGCGAGGGGCGCGGCGGGGTGCTGGTCGCCGACGGGGTGGTGGTCGCGGTGCTCATGCGGAGACCGCCTCCTTCGGGGTCTCGCTGCGGGGGCCGACGGGCTGGGAGCGGCGGGCACGGAACAGGTCCCGTACCCGCTGGGACTGCAGCAGGCACAGCGCGATGATCACGATCGCCTTGAACGCCGGGGTGGCGGAGGAGGAGATGCCCAGGAACACCACCGTCTTGTCGAGGGTCGCGATCAGCAGCGCCCCGATCACGGCGCCGGTGATGTTGAACTTCCCGCCCGCCAGGGAGGTCCCGCCGATCACGACGGCGAGGATCGCATCCATCTCCAGCTGGTAACCGGTGTTGGAGACGTCCACCGTCATCACGCTCGCGGTCGCGAATACGCCGCCCACCGCGGCGAGGAGCCCGGAGGCGATGTACACCGCGAACAGCAGCCCGCGCCGGTTCACCCCGGCCAGGCGTGCGGCCCGGGGATCCATGCCGATCGCCTCGATCATCAGGCCCAGTGCGCTGCGGCGCACCAGCAGGCCCACCGCGATCACGATCAGCACGGCGAGCACGAACACCACCGGGACGCCGAGCACATAGCCATTGGCGAGCCAGCGGAAGGACTCGTTGCTCGCCGCGGTGTTCTGCCCGCCGGTGATCACCTTCGCCAGACCTCGCCCGGCGAGCATCATCACCAGGGTGGAGATGAACGGCTGCAGCCCCACCACCGAGACCAGCACGGCGTTCACGGCACCGAGCGCCCCTCCCAGCAGCAGCGCGAGCGCGAGCGCGCCGGCGGCGGCGCCGAGAGAGCTGCCGGCGGAGGAGAGGAACTCCATCGCGATCGCACCGGAGACCGCCATCAGCGAGCCCACCGAGAGGTCGATCCCGGCCGTCGCGATCACCAGACACATGCCCACCGAGATCATCGCGATCGGGGCGGCGGCGCGCAGGATGTCGATGACGTTGCCGACCAGCGAGCCGGTGGTCTCGTTGTAGCTGACCGCCAGGTATCCGGGGTCCTTGAGCGTGTTGATCAGCAGCAGCAGGGCGATCGCGATGATCCCCCAGAAGTAGGGGCGGCGGATCAGGTCGAGCACCGCTGAATGCCGGGGTGTGCCGTCGAGGCTCATGAGCCGACTCCTGTTCCTGCGGGGTGGGGGCTCCCGGGCTGGCCCGGTGCGGGGTCCCCGGCGATGGTGGCGATCAGCGAGTCGGTGGTGACGGACTCGTCCACGGTGAGGTCCGCCAGCTTATGGCGGTCCTTCAGCACGATGATGCGGTCGCTGAGCCGCACCACCTCCTCGAGCTCGGAGGAGATGAACACGATCGCCACGCCGTCATCGGCCAGGGCGATCACCTGCTCCATGATCTCGGTCTTCGCGCCCACGTCGATGCCGCGGGTGGGCTCATCCAGGATCAGCACCTCCGGCTGGGTCGCCAGCCACCGTCCCAGCAGCACTTTCTGCTGGTTCCCGCCGGAGAGGTTGCTGATCGGCCGGTCCGGATCGGCGGGCCGCACGTTCAGCGCAGTCATGTACTTCTCGACCAGGGCGTCCTTCTCGTGCGCGGGCAGCGGCCGGGCCCAGCCGCGCTCCGCCTGGACGGCGAGGATGAGGTTCTCGCGCACGGTGAGGTCGCGGATGATGCCCTCATCGCGCCGGTTCTCGCTCGCGTAGGCGATGCGGGCGGCGAGTGCCTGGGAGGGGGAGGAGATCGAGGTGGTCGCGCCGCGCAGCTGCACGGTGCCGGATTCGGGTTTGTCCGCCCCGTAGACGAGGCGGGCGAGCTCGGTGCGGCCGCTGCCCAGCAGGCCGGCGATGCCGAGGACCTCCCCGGCGTGGAAGGTGACGTCCGTCGGCTCGGGCGAGCCGGTGCGGCTGAGGCCCTCGGCGCTGTAGACGGGGGTGCCGGTGCGGTCCACCTCGCGGCGGGCGCTGGCGCGCTCGAGCGAATCCAGTGCGCCGATCTCCTTGCCCACCATGGTGGAGATGAGCGCGCCCTGGCTGATCTCCTCGGTCATGAACTCGCCCTGGAACACGCCGTTGCGCAGCACGGTGAGGCGGTCGCTGATCTCGTACACCTGGTCCAGGAAGTGGGAGACGAACAGGATCGCGACCCCCTCATCCCGCAGCGAGCGGATCACCGCGAACAGCTGCGCGACCTCCGCCGAATCCAGGCTCGAGGTGGGCTCGTCCAGGATCAGCACCGTGGAGTCGGTGACCGTGGCGCGGCTGATCGCGACCAGCTGCTGCAGCGCGATCGACAGGGAGGAGAGCGGCTGGCGCGGGTCCAGCCCGCCGAGCCCCACCTTCGCCAGCACCTCGGAGGCCCGTCGATGGGTGGCACCCCAGCGGATGCCCAGTGGCCCGCGCAGCTCATAGCCGAGCATCACGTTCTCGCCGATCGACAGGTTCGTGCAGAGGTTCACCTCCTGGTACACGGTCGAGATCCCGGCGGCCTGGGCGTCGGCCGTGCCGTGCAGGCGCTGGGGGGTCCCGGCGACCAGGACCGTGCCCGCGTCGATGCTGTACACCCCGGTGAGCGCCTTGATCAGGGTGGATTTCCCCGCGCCGTTCTCGCCCATCAGGGCGTGGACCTCGCCGGGGAAGAGCCGGAAGTCGACCCCGTCGAGGGCCTTGACCCCGGGGAAGGAGATCGAGATGTCCTGCATCTCGACGATCGGTGGTGCGGGCATCGGTGCCTCTCCGTGGGTGCTGCGGGCAGCGGCGATCAGGTGCGGTGGGGTTCTGCGCGGCGCTCTGGTGTGCGCCGGGCTGGACAGACGTCCTGGTCTGGCCCATCCCGGTGCGGGGGGGGAGCCCCCGACCTTCGACCCTTCGGGTCGAAGGACGGGGCCGCCTGCTGCTCAGAACTTGCGGTCCGGGAGTGCTTCCTCAGCGGCCTCGGGCGAGTCGAAGGTGGTCGACTCGACCTGGATGTAGGACTCGACCTCGCCGCCGTCCAGCACGGTGTTGACCGCCTCCAGCGCCTGGTCGCCGAACAGCGGGTTGTACTCCGCCACGAAGCTCAAGGTGCCGGCGGCGAGCGCCTCGAGCGCTGCCTTGGTGCCGTCGATGGTCGCGATCTTGACGTCCTCGCCCGGGACCAGTCCGGCCTCCTCGACCGCCTGCGCGGCGCCGAGGCCCATCTCGTCGTTCTGTGCGAAGACCAGCTGGACGTCGTTGCTGTTGGACTTCAGCACCGTCTCGAAGACGCTCTTGGCCTCCTCGGTGGACCAGTTCGCCGTCTGCGCACCGAGGTTCGTGAAGGAGGACTCGCCCTCCATCACCGCGTTCCAGCCCTCATTGCGCTCGTTGACCACGGAGACGCCGGCCGGGCCCTCGAGCACGAAGTACTTCGCGCCGTCCGGGAAGGTCTCCAGCGCCCACTCGGCGACCGAGGTGGACACGGCGATGTTGTCCGGTGCCAGGCGGGTGACGTACAGGGAGGCGTCGTCGGGCTCGATGCCGCGGTCGATCAGCAGCACCGGGATCTCCGCCTCCTGCGCGCGGCTGAGGGACTCCTCCCAGCCGGAGCCCTCGGTGGCGGACAGCAGGATCACGTCCACCCCCTCATCCACGAAGGAGGTGAAGGCGTCGATCTGGGACTTCTGGTCGAGGTTGGTGGCGGGGGCGTACTTCAGCTCGAAGCCCGCCTCCTGGGTGAACGTGTCCTGGACGTTCTCCTCGTTGGCCTGGCGCCAGGCGCCCTCGGGGCCCACGGCGACGAAGCCGATCGTGATCAGCTCACCGGAGTCGCCGCCGGAGCCGCCCCCGGAGCCGCCGCCGGCGCTGCCGGAGTCATCAGAGGAGCAGGCGGCCAGGACGGTGCCGACGAGGCCGGCGGCACCGAGGCCGAGAAGGGTACGACGAGTGGTAGTCATGATCTCCTCCTTGAGATCGAGGGCGCCGTGGGCGCCTGCCCGGTATCGAGACCGGGCGCGGGGGCGGGGGCGAGAGGGGGACGGCGGACTGCCGCGCCATGTTCCACAAATGTTACCGGGAACATGGCGGAGTGCAAGGTAGGTCACATCACGAAACGGACACGGCCGCGGGACGGACGAAACGGACACGGTCGCGGGGCGGGGGAGCGACGCCGCGAACAGCTGCGGGACGTGCGGAGCGGCCGTGTGGACGGCCGGCGGTCGGGCGGAGCGGCAGCGCGGGCACGGCTCAGCCGGGCGCGACCTCGCCGATCGGCGGAAGGTCGTCGTCCTCCTCGGCGGGGGCCGCGATCATCTCCACGATCGTGTCCACGCTCAGCCCCGGGCCGTTGCTGACCTCGCCGATCTTCACCCGGTCCTTCATCACCACGATCCGGTCGCTGAGCCGGATCAGCTCATCGAGGTCCGAGGAGATGATGACGACCCCCACGTGGCTCGCGGCCAGGCGCGCGATCAGGGACTGGATCTCCACCCGGGAACGGATGTCGATCCCCTTGGTGGGCTCGTCCAGCACCACGATCCGGGGCCGGGTGGCCAGCCAGCGGGCCAGCAGCACCTTCTGCTGGTTCCCGCCGGAGAGCAGCTCGACCGGGGTGGCTGGATCGGCCGGAGTGATCCCGAGCTCGTCGATATAGGCTGCCACCAGCTCATCCCGTTCGGCGCGGGACATCGGCCGCGCCCAGCCGCGCATCGACTGCAGCGCGAGCGTGATGTTCTCGCGGATGCTCAGCCCCGCGATCACCCCCTCGCCGAGCCGGTCCTCGCTGGCCATCGCGATGTGGTGGCGCAGCGCCGCGGCGGGGGAGGCGAAGGAGACCTCGGCCCCGTCCACCTCCGCGCGGCCGGAGTCCGGTCGCTCACCCCCGGCCAGCAGCCGCGCGAGCTCCGTACGCCCGGAGCCGCGCAGCCCCGCGATCCCCACCACCTCGCCCCGGTGGAGGTCCAGATCCGTGGGGGACAGGACGTCCTGCTGGCCCAGGCCCCGCACGCTGTAGAACGGCCGGCCCTCGGGATGCGTGCGATGCTCCTGGCGCAGCGAGCCGATCCGGCGCAGCTCCTGCAGATCCCGCCCGATCATCAGTGCGATCAGCTCCGCCCGCTCGACCTGATGGGCGGGGAACTGTGCGATCCGGGTGCCCGCGCGCAGGACCGTCAGCTGGTCGCTGAGGGCGAGGACCTGTTCGAGGAAGTGGGAGGCGAACACCATCGCGACCCCCTGGTCCCGCAGCCGGCGCAGCACGATGAACAGCTGCTGGACCTCCGCCGAGTCCAGGCTCGAGGTCGGCTCGTCCAGCAGCAGCACCCGGGGACCGGTCGCCATGGCACGCGCGATCGAGACCAGCTGCCGCAGCGCGGGGGACAGCGACCGCAGCGGCTGGCGGGTGTCCAGCTCTGCCAGGCCCAGCTCGCTGAGCATCTGATGGGCGCGGTCATGCAGCTCTGCCCAGCGGATGCCGAGGCGGCCGTAGGGCTCATGGCCGAGCATCACGTTCTCGCCGATGCTGAGGTGCTGGGACAGCGGCACGTCCTGCAGCACTGCGGCGATGCCGGCGGCCTGGGCGTCGGCCGCTGAGGAGAAGCGCACCTCCTGGCCCCCGAGGCGGATGCTGCCCGAGCTGGGATGGACCACCCCGGCCAGCACGTTGATCAGGGTCGACTTCCCGGCGCCGTTCTCGCCCATCAGTGCATGGATCTCGCCGGGGCGGAGCACCAGATCCACCCCGTGGAGCGTGCGCACCGGGCCGAAGTCCACGGTGATGCCCCGCATCTCGACCGCCACAGCAGCATCCGCCGCCCGTCCCGCTGTCGGTCTTGCTGACCGCCCCGCTGCTGTTTTCGCTGCCCATCCGGCTCCGGGTTTCGCCGCCCGCTCCGACGCCCGTTCCGTGCTCACGGCGTCTCCCGTGCCTTCGCGGTGGACAGGCGCACGATCAGCTCGGGCGGGATCTTCGTGCGCTGCGGGAGGGGGCGGCCCTCGATCGCTGCCAGCAGCACGTCCACCACCGCGGCGCCGAGCATCTCGAAGGGCTGGCGCACCGTGGTCAGGGGCGGGATGGAATGGCGGGAGAAAGGGGCATCGTCGAAGCCGACGATGCTGAGCTCCCCCGGGACGCTGATCCCACGGTCGTGCAGACCGTGCACGATCCCGAGTGCCACCTGGTCGTTCGCCGCGAAGATCGCCGTGTAGTCCGGGCGGCGCTGCAGGCCGACGGCGAAGTCGTAGCCGAAATCTGCGGACCAGTCCCCGGCCACGATGGGCCGCTCCGGCATCCCCCAGGAGCGGGTGCGTGCCCGGAAGGCCCGCTCCCGGGCGCGGGCGTCGAGCCAGTCCATCGGGCCGGAGACGTGCAGGATGTCGCGGTGGCCCAGCGCCGCGAGGTGATCCACCGCCATCGTGACCCCCAGCTGCTGGTCCACGCACACCCGCAGCAGCTCCTCCTCGCGTTCGGGCTTGACCACCAGCACCGGGATCTCCGCGGCCAGCGCGCGCAGGGCGGCGAGCGAGGAGGAGCGCGGGGTGACCAGGCACAGCGCATCGATGCCGAGACCGGTCAGCTGCCGCAATGCCTGGGCGGCGTCGGCCGAATCATCCTCGTCCAGCGCGATCGAGCTCACCGAATAGCCGCGCTGCCGAGCCGCGCGATGGATCGCCCGCAGGGCGCTCGCCGGGCCGAACTCCGCCTCCGTCTCCACGATCGCGCCGATCCGCAGCGTCTTCTGGGTGGCCAGGGCCCGGGCGGCGATGTTGGGGCGGTACCCCAGCTCCTCCACAGCGGCGAGCACCTTCTCGCGGGTGCTCTCCTTGATGCTCGTGTGGCCGTTGAGCACCCGGGAGACCGTCATGTGGGAGACCCCGGCGTTCTCCGCGACCTGGCGGATGCTGGGGCGTTCGGAGGCGGATCGTGTGGTCACCGGGCCTCCGTCTCTTTCATGGAATCGCTGTCGTGGTGCGTGCTGCGTGCTGCGTGGTGCGTAACGCGTCGTGCGGAGCGCGCGTCGATTGTGCGGGAATCGTTCCCCGGGAGCGGCGCTCGCGGACCGGGAGATGTCGGCTCGCACCGAGATCGGGCGGACCCGCACGGTTCATCATGCCGGATCGGCCCCGTCCTGCCACGTTCATGCCTGGGAGGCGAAGGATCCGGGGGAGCCGAAACGCTGAGCGTTGGCGCTCGGAGCCGCCTTCGGTGAACCATATTCCCGCAGAAGCTCCATGGCCTGGGACACTGCTTGTCGAGTGCCGCCCCCGGCGGCTTGCCGAACATATGCGAGGTCGACGATGTCCATGCAGTACCGCACCCCCGCCCGTCTGGGCCGCCCGCTCTCCGTGATCGGTCAGGGCTGCTGGCAGATCGGCGCCGACTGGGGAGACGTCACCGACGACTCCGCCCAGGCCGTGCTCGGCGCCGCGCTCGATGCGGGCGTGACCTTCTTCGACACCGCCGACGTCTACGGCGACGGCCGCAGCGAGCAGCTGGTGGGCGCGATGCGCGCCGCCGCCGTCGACGGGGGAGCGGAGGCTCCGTTCGTCGCCACCAAGGCCTCCCGCCGCGCCGACCCCTTCGCCCCGGAGACCTTCACCGAGGAGAACCTGCGCGCCTGGGTCGAGCGCTCGCGGCAGAACCTCGCCATGGACACCCTGGACCTGGTGCAGCTGCACTGCCCGCCGCCGGCGATCTACCGCGAGGACCGCGTGTTCGACGTGCTCGACGCGCTTGCGGCGGAGAAGAAGATCGCCGCCTGGGGCGTGAGCGTGGAGACCTGTGAGGAGGCGCTGATCAGCCTCGAGCGCGAGCACCTCGCCTCGATCCAGATCATCCTGAACCCCTTCCGCCTGAAGCCCCTGGACGAGGTGGTCCCGCTCGCGGGCCAGAAGGGCGTGGCGATCATCGCCCGCGTCCCCCTCGCCTCCGGCCTGCTGACCGGCAAGTTCTCGCCCAGCAGCAGCTTCGCCGCGAACGACCACCGCAGCTTCAACCGCCACGGCGAAGCCTTCGATCAGGGCGAGACCTTCTCCGGCGTGGACTACGAGACCGGCCTCACCACCGTGGCCCGCCTCGAGCAGGCCCTCGACGGCGCGATGCCGCTCGCCGAGGCCAGCCTGCGCTGGATCCTCGCGCAGCCTGGCGTCACCGCCGCGATCCCCGGCGCCAGCAGCGGCGAGCAGGCCCGCCGCAACGCCGCCGCCGGCAGCGCCCCCACCGCCGAGCAGGCCGAGGTGCTCGGCCGCTTCGACGCCGCCGTGCGCGAGACCTACGACCAGCTGCTGCGCGAGAGCATCCACCCGCGCTGGTGAGCACGGCGGGTCATGCCGTCGTCGCGGTCCCCGGCGCTCGTCGGTGGCCGCGGGTCGCGATGTGCAGCACGTCCACGAAGTCCTCGACGATCGGTGAGGGATCGGGCCCGGTCACCACACCGATGGTGCGCCGGGCCTCGGGGTGGGCGATCGGGAGCTCGACGACATCCGCGGCGTGCGTGACGGCGCTCGGCGGCAGGACGGTCACACCCACCCCTGCGGCGGCGAGGCCCTGGGCGACCCGGTAGTCGTCGACCTCGAAGACGCTCTCGGGCAGGCCGCCGACGTCGGCGAGCAGGCGGACGATCGAATCGTGCAGCCCATACCCGGCGCTGAGGATCACCAGCTCGTGGGCGCGGAGGTCCTCGGGCAGGAGCGGGCGCTGGAGCCTCGCGATCGGATGCTGGGTGGAGGCCAGAGCCACCAACGGCTCATCGAAGAGCACCGCCACCTGGCCACCGGGGACGTTCTCCGGCTCCGCGACCAGGGCGAGATCCGCGGAGCCGTCCCGCACCGCATCGAGGGTCCCGCGCCGCGACCCATGGCTCAGCTGGAACCGGGTGGTGCGCCGGAAGGTGCGGAAGTGCGCGATCGCGCGGGGAAGGTAGCTCTCGCCCAACGCCGCCTGATAGCTGATACTGATCAGGGCGTTCTCCGTCCCTGCCTGGCGGCGCGCGGCGATGAGTCCGTTCTCGAGCAGTGCGAGCGCCTCGGTGCCTGCCTCCGCGAGATGGCGCCCGGCGTCGGTGAGGACGACGGACCGCCCTTGTCGCGCGGTCAGCCGCACGCCGGCGTGCTCTGCCAACCGGGCCACGGCCCGGCTGGCAGAGGGCTGCTGCATCCCCAGCACGAGAGCGGCCTCGGAGATCGTTCCGGTGCGAGCGAGCTCGACCAGGACGGGGAGGTCGGGCAGGAGACGACGCGCATCCGACTGATTCATACTCGCAGTGTATGTGACGTCGGCGAATCAGTATTAGTCATGCGCCCGGGGTTTGCATACCATGGCGAGATGTCTTCCTCGCCCGCGCCGAGCCCCGCATCCGGCGCTACCGCCACGCAGGGCACGGCGCGAGGCGCCGCGCAGGGCGCCTCGCAGGTCGGTGGAGCCCCGCTTCCCTCCGCATCGGTGGCGCCGCGCGGCTCGGCACGGCCCGAGGTCTCCACCCGTCGGCTCGCCCTGGTGCTGCTGCTCGCGGGCTTCGCCAGCTTCGCGGAGCTCTACGCCGTCCAGGGGCTGCTCCCCAGCCTCTCCGCCGACTTCGGTATCAGCGCCGCAGACTCCGCGTGGGTCGTCTCCGCCGGCACGATCGGCGTGGCCCTCGGCGTGTTCCCGTGGGCGTGGGCGGCGGGCCGCATCGGCCGCCTGCAGGCGCTGCGCATCGCCACCATCGCGGGCGTGCTCCTCATGCTCCTGGCCACCCTCGCGCCGACGCTCGAGGTGATGCTGGCCGGCCGCCTCCTCGCAGGAATCTTCCTGGGCGGCGTCCCAGTGCTCGCAGTGCCCTATGTGTACGACCTGCTCAGCGGCCGCCGCGCCGCCGTGGCCCTGGCCACCTACATCTCCGGCACCACCATCGGCGGCGCCGGCGGCCGGCTCCTGGCCGGGCCGCTCGGGGAATGGCTGGGCTGGGAGAGCGCGCTGATGGTGATCAGCGGCCTGAGCCTGCTGTGCGCGATCCTGTTCGCCCTGCTCGCCCCGGTGCCCGCCGCCGGCTCGGCCCTGGTCCCCGCTGCCAGGCCATCCGCGGCCAGCTCATCGGCGCGCACCAGCAGTCCCGCTGCACGCGCCAGCCAGTGGTCCCGGATCCGGGCCGCGCTCGCCCAGCCGCACCTGCGCCGGCTGAACCTGCAGGGGCTCCTGCTCACCGGAGTGATGGTGAGCTTCTACAGCCTCATCGGGTTCCGGCTCGCCGCCGAGCCGTTCCACCTCTCGCCCACCTGGACCGCGTTCGTGTTCCTCGCCTACTTCGCAGGAACGTTCAGCTCCCGCCTGGCCGGCACGTGGCTGCCCCGGTTCGGCTTCGTGCGCACCGACCTGGTGGCCCTCGCCCTGACCGCCCTGGGCCTCGCCCTCACCCTGGTCCCGCACCTGGCGGCGGTCGTCGCCGGGGTCGTGATCTTCACCGCCGGATTCTTCATGGCGCACTCCGCGGCGGTCACGACCGTGGGCGCGACCAGCTCGCCCCAGGCGCGCAGCCAGGCCAGCGCGCTGTACACGCTGTTCTTCTACCTGGGCAGCGGCGTGGTCGGCGGCCTGGTCGCCATCGCCTACGACCTCTCCGGCTGGGCGGTGCTGATCGGCGTGATGCTGCTGATCATCCTGCTGGCCGGGATCAGCGCGCTGACCACCAAGGTGCCTCGCCCGGAATTCCTCCGCGCGGAAATGGAGGGCGTGCGGGCCGACGGAGACCAGGGAGCTCTTGCGCTGGCGGCCTCCGCACAGACAGCGTCAGCGCATGCAGCCTCAGCGCAGGCTGGCCACACCCCGCAGAACCACTCCGCGGAGCGTCAGCCCGTCTCCTCCTGAAGCTGGGCCTCGAGCGCCGCACGCAGATGCTCGGCCAGCAGCTCGCCCGAATGCAGGATGTGCGAGCGCACCGCCGCGCGGGCGGCCTCCGCGTCACGGGCCTGGAGCGCCTCGATGATCGCATCGTGCTCGGAACGGGTGGCCTCCGGCCAGCCCTCGATCCCGTCATAGAAGCCGCGGGGCACGTACTTCGAGCACAGGCCGACGATCCGGTCCAGCAGCGGCGCATCCACCACCAGGTTCAGCGAACGGTGGAAGGAGTTGTTGAGCGACTCGAGCGTGGTCAGATCATCGCGCAGGGACGCGGCCATCATCTCGTAGTGCAGGCTGCTCAGCGCTCTGACCTGCTCATCGGTGATGATCGCGACCGCGCGGGAGGCGAGCTCCCCGGAGACGTCCGCGTGCACCAGGAAGGCGTCGGCGGGACCACGGTCACCATCGGGCTGCCCTCACCCGATGCCCGCTCGACGATCGCCCCGCTGGGGCTCACCGCCGAGGCTCGCACCATCGTCGGCTCCTACCTCGGCTCGGCGGTCCCCTCCCGCGACATCCCCGTCTACCTCGACCTCTGGCGACAGGGGAAGCTGCCCATCGAGGAGCTGATCTCGGACCGCATCAAGCTCGCGGACATCAACGAGTCCCTCGACAAGCTCGCCGACGGCAAGGCCGTGCGACAGGTGATCCTCTTCGAGGACTGATCCACGCAGCTGGCATCTGGCAGCTGACTCCCGAGCGATGTTCCTCGGGTCGTGCGCCCGGGCGGCAGCTCGCACCGGAGCCCGGTCGTGCTCGTTGCGCGGCCGGGCTCCCGTCGGCTCAGAACGGGAAGCCGTGGAATATCCCCCGGGTGAAGACGACGAACCCGCTGAGGAACACCAGCATCACCAGCGAGAAACCGATCCTCGTGACGGGCTGCCACCAGGACAGGCTCCGACCGTTCTTCGGCGCGATCATCCGCTCGGGCCGCTCGCGGTCGTAGAACACCACGACCTCCTGGCCGGTGCGATCCAGCATGCCGACGTCGCCACGCACCGGGTTCGTGCGGATCTGCTGGCCGCGATCGGTGGTGAACTCGATCGTCTCCACCATGGTCGAGCTCCGATTGTCGCGGTCACCGGAGACGTGGACCTGCGACGAGATGACCATGCCGCGGGCCTGCTGCCCCCGAGTGGTCAATCGGGCATTGCGCAGCAGATCCCGCACGGCGCTGAGCATCATCAGCAGGGCGATGATGCCGATCACCGCCGGGACGATCACGAACATGAGTCCGATGTGCTCGAGTCCCATGGGGTCCCCTCTCCGCCGGTGAGCAGGTGGTCAAACGCTCACCATAAGGTGCGGCCCGGGCAGTGTGTGCCGCCGCCGAATACCGGGTCGCTCAGACAGCCGCCTCGGCGTGCTGGTCTGCGGTGACGTCATGCTCGGTATCGCCCAGCAGGTGGGTGCCGCCGATCGGGGTGCTGACCCAGTCGTTGAGCACCCAGCCCTCGTCGGGATGGCCGGTGAGGGTGACCATGCCGGTGTTGTACAGCGGGCGGTCGTGGCGGGTGGAGGCGCCGAGCTGCCCGGCCAGTGAGGCGAACACCCGGATCGCCGCACCATGGCTGACCAGCGCGACGGTCGCATCCTCGGCGTAGAGCCCGGCGATGTGGCGCAGCGCGCGGGTGAAGCGGTCCAGGAAGGCGTGTCCCGTCTCCCCACCGGGGAGGGAGCCGTCGAGCTCGCCCCCGCTCCATCGCGCCTGGTTGTCCTGGTAGGCGTCGACGGCCTGCTCGTCGCGCCGCATCTCGAAGTCGCCCGCGACGATCTCCTCGAGCCCCTCGGTGAGCCGCGGGCTCATGTCCAGGGCGGCGGCGAGCGGCGCAGCGGTCTCATGGGTGCGCAGCAGGCGGGAGACGTGCAGACCCTGGATCGTCTCGTGCTGCAGGGCATCGGGCACAGCCTGCGCCTGTGCGCGGCCCAGGGCAGTCAGCCCGGGCCCGGGATAGCCCGCATCGAGGATCCCCTCGACATTGCTCGGAGTCTGGCCATGACGGATCAGGAGAAGTCGCATGCCTGGCACCGTACGCGATCACCCGACGGGTTCCATGGACGCCAGGTGAACAACCGGTGCGCAGGTCACAGCCGTGGGAGCGATCCCACACGGGTGGCGATCGTCGGCCCCGTCGGCCCCGTCGGCCCCGTCGGTTCCCTCAGGCTGTCAACGGCGCCGGATCAGGAACAGCGCGATCGTGAGCGCGACCACCCGCACCAGCAGCACCCCGACCGCCAGTCCGGCCGTGCCCAGGCCGAGGAGCGCCCATGCCGGCATGGACTGCTCTGGGGGCCCGCCCGGCTCACCGGGCTGGGGGACGGGCTGATCGGTGAGGTCCGCGGGATCGCCCAGCAGCTCGGTGAGCCGCTCCGGGTCATCGGGGCCGCCGTCCGCCGGTAGAGCGCACCAGGTGCTGCTGTACGAGCCGTCCTTCCCGGAAGCCCAGACCAGCAGGCTCGTGCCCGCCTCGATCCTGCCCAGTCCGCAGGAAGCGACCCACTCATGGGTGGTGAACTCGATGGTGCGGGACTCCTCGCCCTTCCACACCGTGTCGACCACCGCGAAGTAGGTGACCTCGCCCTCGACGTCCTCGATCTCGCTCTCGATCGTGATGTCCGCGATCAGATCGGCATTCGCCGCGGCTTCCTCGAAGGTCAGCTCCATGCAGTCGCAGGCATACGCCGAGGGTGCGCCCACCAGGACCAGCATCAGCAGGCCGGCGAGCATCACGAGCAGCCGCGAGCTGCGACGAGTTGCGGTGGTGTGCATCACGCCAGGATAGTGTCGAGCTGTCGCCGGCACCTGCTTTGTGGAAGGAGCGCACCATGCGCCGCAGCATCGTCAACGATCCCGAGGACCTGGTCCCCGAGGCCCTCGAAGGTCTCGTGCTCAGCCACCCCCTCATGCTCGCCCTCGACGCGGAGCACCGCTTCGTCACCCGCCGCCAGCCCGCCACCGACAAGGTGGGCCTGGTCTCCGGCGGCGGCTCCGGTCATGAGCCCCTGCACGCCGGCTTCGTGGGCACCGGGATGCTCGACGTCGCGGTCGCCGGCGCCATCTTCGCCAGCCCCACCGCCCTGCAGGTCCTCGAAGCCACCAAGGCGGCCGACGCAGGCCGCGGCGTGGTCCAGATCGTCAAGAACTACACCGGGGACGTGCTGAACTTCCGCATTGCGGGCGAGATCAGCGGCGACGACGCAGTAGAGACCGAGATGGTGCTGGTCGACGACGACCTCGCCACCGACACCGGTGACGAAGACGGCCCCGGCCGCCGCGGCACCGCCGCGACCGTGATCGTCGAGAAGCTGTGCGGCGCCGCCGCCGAAGCCGGGGCAGACCTCGCCGAGGTCGCCGCGATCGGTCGCCGCGCCGCCTCCCGCGCCCGCACCATGAGCCTCGCCCTCTCCGCCGGCACCCATCCCGGGGACGCCGAGCCGCAGTTCACCCTC
Source organism: Brachybacterium sp. (assembly GCF_052095815.1). Lineage (NCBI taxonomy): Bacteria > Bacillati > Actinomycetota > Actinomycetes > Micrococcales > Dermabacteraceae > Brachybacterium > Brachybacterium sp. The sequence goes on from NZ_JBQDLF010000012.1 coordinate 31,135, forward strand.
GACGATGACGAGGTCGAACTCGGCGTGGGCATCCACGGCGAACGCGGCCGTGGCCGGGTCCCCTTCCGTGACGCCGACGGACTGGTCGAGCTGCTGGTCCAGCCGCTGCGCGAGGAGCTGGACCTCCACCGCGGCGAGGAGGTGCTCGCGATCGTCAACGGCCTCGGCGGCACCTACCCGCTCGAGCTGCAGCTCGCAGCCCGCTCGCTGCACCACCAGCTGGCCGATGCGGGGGTGTCGATCGAACGTTCCCTGGTCGGCTCCTACGTGACCAGCCTGGGCATGCACGGCATCTCGATCACTCTGATGCCGTTGGACGACGAGCAGAGCCGACTGTGGGATGCTCCCGTGCGCACCCCCGCCCTGACCTGGTAAGGAACTACCCCATGAACGATCAGACCCCCCACAGGACCCTCCCCGACAGCTTCGGGCGCGCCTTCGTCCTCACCCTGCGCGAGGCCCTCGTGGGCTCCGCGGACGAGCTCGGCGACCTCGACCGCCGCGCCGGCGACGGCGACTTCGGCACCAACGTCCGCACCGCCATGAAGCACCTCGACCGGAACCTCGAGGCCGACGAACCCAGCAGCTACCGCGAATGGTTGACCGCCCTGTACATGGCATGGCTCGGCGTGGGCGGCACCAGCGGGCCCCTCTTCGGCATGTTCTTCCGCGACCTCGCCAAGGCGGGAGAGGAGGCGGACGCCGCCGTGCCCACCATCGCCCAGTTCGCCCACGCGCTCGCCGCCGGCCAGGCCACCGTGCAGCGCTACGGCGAGGCGAAGGTGGGCGACAAGACGATGATCGACTCGCTCGACCCGGCCGTCACCGCCCTGCGCACGGCCCTTGAGGCCGATGCGGAGACGACCGCCGTCGAGGCCTTGTTCGCGGCGGAGGATGCCGCGGTCGCCGGGGCCACCGCCACGGCGCAGACCATCGCGCGTCGAGGCCGTGCCAGCTACGTCGGCGACGCCGCCCAGGGCGTCATCGACCCCGGCGCCGCAGCCATGGCCCTGGTGATCAGCTCCGCCCGCGCCGGGGCCGACGGCTCCGGCGTCGCCAACATCGGCTGGATCGCCTGACTGGCAGCTGAGCCGCGGCCCGCGACGAGTGCCCGGCGGCCGGTGCCGCTCAGCGCGCTCCCCGCGCCGCTCCGCGCGCGCCACCGCTCCGCGCGTCGCCGATTCTGCGCTCAGGACCGATGGCGGGCATGATCATCGGTCCTGAGCGCAGAATCGGTGAGTCGTCTGCGCGGCTCAGCGGGTGGCAGCTGACGGGAGCGGGGCTCGCAGCTGCGGTGGCTGGGCGGTGGTGGCCGGGCGGCATCAGGGGCGGAGGGGCCGGAGAGGCGGCGTCAGAGGCGAATGACGTCAGCCATCTTCCCGGTGCGGGAGGACTCGTAGGCCGCGAGGATCACGCCGAGCACGCTGACGCCCTCGACCTCGGTGTTGAGCGGACGCTCCCCGGTGAGCAGGCAGTCCACGAAGTGCGCGATCTCTGCGGAGAAGGTCTCCACCTCCTCGTGCTCGAAGACCTGCTCCTCCTCGCCGCGCACCTGCACCCGCAGGGTCGAGCCGTCTGAGCTGAGCGAGCCCTTCTCGCCCACCACCGAGAAGCGGTCCGTGCCCGGCGCCGCCTGGTACGCCCAGGAGGTCACCATCTGGCCCACCGCGCCGTTCTCGAAGCGGACCAGCACCTGCGCCGAGTCCTCACCCTCCATGAACTTCAGACGGTGCGTCGAGAGCATCGCGAAGGCGCTGGTCGGCACCGCGCCGGCCAGGTGCAGCATCAGGTAGGTGGGGTGGTAGCCGGTGTCGATCAGCTCGCCGCCGCCGGAGGTTGCGGCGTTCGCACGCCAGCCCATCGAGTCGGGGTCGAAGTCGTTGAAGAACGAGTCGGTGGTGCGCACCTCGTACACCTGGCCCAGGGTGCCGGCGTCGAGGATCTCCTTGGCCTTCGCGACCGCGGGCATGAACAGCTGGTTGTGGGCGCACATGAGCGTCACGCCCGCCTTCTGCACCGCGTCGCTGACCTGCTTCGCCTCCTCCGGAGTGAGGCACAGCGGCTTCTCGCACAGGATGTGCTTGCCCGCTGCGGCGGCCGCGAGGATCGCCGGGGTGTGCAGGTGGTGGGGGAGGCAGATGTCGATCGCGTCGACGTTCTCGTCCTTCACCAGCTCCAGGAAGTCGGTGTAGCCCTTCGCACCGGTCTCGGCCTCGCGGCGGGCGAGCGCCTCGGGGTCGACGTCGGCGATGGCGGTGACCTGCGCGCGGTCGGAGACGGTCGCGTAGGCGTTCAGGTGGGCGGTGGCGATGCCGCCGCCGCCCAGGATGCCGATGCGGATGGGGGAGGGGACGGTCGTGGTCATGGGAGCTCCTGAGAAGTCGTGGGGGTCGTGGGGGTCGTGCTGGACGTGCTCGTCCTGTCGGTCTTCGGGGTCGTGATGGGGCGCCTCAGGCGGCCGCGGCGTTCGCGGCGACCACGAGGGCGGTGAGAGCCTGGGCCCGGCCGAGGTTCTCGGCCGTGTCCTGGCCCGAGCGGATCGCCCGGGCCCACTGCGCGAAGGGGTTCTCGGCATCGCCGGGGACGTCGATCGGGACGGGGCCCTGGCCGGTGTCGACGCTGGTGCCGCCGCCCTTCCCGAGCCCGTGCTGGAACGAGCCCTCGGTGCCCTGCACCTCGATCGAGAAGGGGCTCGTGGGAGTGACGAATCCGGTCTCGATCACTCCGATCGCGCCGTCGGGGCCGGTCACGGTGACCACGGCGTTGTCCTCCACGCCGCGGCCGGTCATGTCGGTGAAGGTCGCCGAGCTCACCTGCACCTCGCTGCCCAGGATCATCTGGGTGAGGTAGACGGGATGCGCGGCGAGGTCGCTGAACGCCCCGCCGATCGCGGTGGCCGGATCGTAGAAGCGCGCCGGCAGCCAGTCGCCGGTGGACCCGTCATGAGCCAGCCGCACCCGCGAGTAGGTCAGGCGCCCGAGCCGCCCCTCCTCGAGCACTCGGCGCAGCGCGAGCGCGTAGCCGTGGGCCAGGCGGGGCAGGGAGACGGTCAGCCGCAGACCCGCCTCACGGGCCGCGGCGATCAGCTCCTCGCCCTCGGCGACGGTGGGGGCCAGCAGCTTCTCGGTGAACACGTGCTTGCCCGCCGCGAGCGCCCGGCCGATGACGTCGCGGTGCGCACTGGTGGCGGTGGTGACGGTGACGCCGTCGAGATCCTCCCGGGCCAGCAGCGCCTCGAGGTCCGGGGTGAACTCGACCCCGAGCGTCTCGGCCAGGGCCCGGCCGCGCTCGGCGTCCTCGTCCCAGACGGCGATCAGCTCGGTATCGGGATGCTGCTGCGCCTCCCGGGCGTACTCCTCGGCATGGACGTGCCAGGCCGAGAGGGCGGCGATCCGCAGAGGGCGGAAAGGCGGGGCCGCGGACGGCAGGGGAGCAGACGGGCGGGAAGCAGACGGAGGCGGGGCGGAAGAACGGGGAGCGGAGGGACGGGGTGCAGACATGGTCCTCACAGATTCGTCGGTGGAGATGCGGCATGCCCGCAGATCGCACCCTCGCGCGGGAGGGTCAGAGCGGGATCCCTGCACTGTTCGTGACGTAGGTTACTCACCTCCCCACGGCGAGACGGATGGAGCGGCCCGGACGGGGCCGACGCGGCCAGCCAGCTGGGGCCGACGCGGCACCCCTGGCAGGGCCCGACGCAGAATCCGGACAGGGCTGATGCGGCACCCCCGGACGGGGCCGACGCAGCAGCAGCGACACGGACCGCCTCTCCTCCCGGGGCAGCACGCTGATAAGTTCACTCACCGTGCCTGACCTCGCTGCCCTGATCCCCACCATGAGTCCTGCTGCCTGGGCGCTGGTGGCACTCGGCGCCCTGATCGTCGGCTTCTCCAAGACCGCACTGCCCGGTGCCGGCACCCTCGCGGTGGGCCTGTTCGCCTTCGCCATGCCCGCCAAGGAATCCACCGCTGCGCTGCTCCTCCTGCTGATCGTCGGCGATATGACCGCGCTGTGGGTGTACCGGCGCGAACCGGACTGGCGCACCCTGATCAGGCTGCTGCCCAGCGCCATGGTCGGAGTGGTGATCGGTGCGTTCTACTTCGCCCGGGTCGACGGGGACGGGGTGCGCCTGACCATCGGCATCATCCTGCTGGTGCTGATGATCGTCACCGTGAGCCGTCGCGTGCTCGCTCAGCGCCGCGAGGCCGCCGGTACCGCCGCGGGCAAGGAGCTGCCGCCCACCCGCGCCGCCGCGGCCGGGTCACAGCCCGGTACCGCCGCGGCCGTGCAGGGCATCGGCTACGGCCTGCTCGGCGGCTTCACCACCATGGTCGCCAACGCCGCTGGGCCCGTGATGTCCCTGTACTTCTACGCGATGCGGATGCCGGTGCTGACCTTCCTCGGCACCTCTGCCTGGTACTTCGCGATCGTGAACCTCTTCAAGGTGCCGTTCTCCGCGGGGCTGGGCCTGATCAGCCGGGACACCCTCGTGATGGACGCGATGCTGATCCCCGTGGTGCTGATCGGCGCCTACGCCGGCGCGAAGGTGGCCCGTCGGATCCCCCAGAAGGTGTTCGAGAACCTGATCCTGGTGCTCACCGTCGTCGCCGCGCTGGGCCTGCTGCTGGTCTGACGGTGGCCCGCCGCCGAAAGGCTCAGCCGGCCTGGAAGCCCTGTGCCTCGACGTCCTCGGGCGTGCCGGCGTAGATGATCTCCCGGACCTCGACCGTGGTCGGCTCGGCGCCGCCCACTCCGAGGTCGGCCGTCCACACCTTGCCACTGGGGTCGAAGTAGTAGCTCGCGGTCGAGATGTCCAGCAGCAGGGCGGCGTTCTCGCCGCAGTACAGCCAGCTCTGTCGCCCGGCATGATGATCGATGCCGTCGCGGGCGACGGGGGTGCAGGTGGTGCCGTCTGCCAGGATCACCATCAGCGGCAGCGGCGCCTCGGGGGACGGTGCCGTGAACCCGTCGATCGCGGGGGAGTGGATGCGCACGGCCGTCTTCTCCAGCGGGTCACGCACGCAGAGCGCCTCGTCGCCCTGCACCTGCTTGCAGGCGATCAGCAGATCCTCCTCCGCGCCGCAGCCGAAATAGTTCTTGCCCAGCACCCAGCGGGAGATCTGCGGTGCCCGGCCGGCGCACGCATCACCCTCGAGCTCCTCGATCTGCCAGCTCTGATCAGGCCAGACCCCGGTGATCGTGGTGGCCGTGAGCGGCGCCCCCTCCCCGCTGCCATCGACGTGCGCCCCGGGCTCGCCCTCGGAGGGGACCGGGGCATCGGCATCGACCGAGGGCACCTGGTGACCCGGGAGGTCGCTGCCGGCGCTCGGGGGCTCGGGAGGTTCGGGCTCCGGCGGGGGAGCGGCGCCGCTGCACGCCGCCAGCACCAGGGCGAGCAGGAGCGCGCTGAGCAGGGCGAGTGGTCGGCGGTGAGCAGCCATGGAGAGTGAGTGTCCGTTCCAGCAGGGGGACGACGGCCCATTCCGCCCGCCCCGGAGCTCTGCCGCTCAGCATAGGCCGACGGTCCCCCGGAGGGAACGGCTCATCGCCCCGGATCCGACACGCCCCGCCCCTCCTCTGGCGCCTTCCGGACCGTGCCCGTCCAGTCGCGCAGGGAGGCGATCACCTCGAGCAGCTCGGGCGGGTCGATCACCTCGATCGGGGCGCCGATCCACGCCAGGTACATCGCCACCCAGTGCAGCTCATCGGCGCCCGCGCGGAGGATGCAGGCATCCGGCCCGTCGGCCGTGACCGTTCCGGACCTCGCCGGGACGTGCGGAGCGACCTGCTCGTACGGGGCCAGGATCCGCACCGTCGTCGACCTCGGATACCCGCCCACGGTGATCGACTCCCGCACCACCGCCTCGATATCCGGGGTCGCTCGCGGGGTGATGGCGAAGGTCGAGGTGTGCACCGCGTGCATGCGGTCCAGCCGGAAGGTGCGCCAGTCCTCGCGGTCCAGGTCCCAGGCGAAGAGGTACCACCGCCCTTCCATGGACAGCACCCGGTGCGGTTCGAGCCGGCGCTCGGCGCGCTCGCCGTCGGCCCGCTCGTAGTCCACCCGCACCCGCACCCCGTCCCGCACCGCGGTGGCCAGGGTCATCAGCACCTCGGAGCGGATACCGGCGGCTGGCCGGGTGATCACCCCCATCGCCTCGCTGATCGCGCCCACCTCCGCCCGCACCGGCGCCGGGAGGATCCGGTCCAGGGCGGCGAGGGCCCGGAGTGCTTCCTCGTCCAGGCCGTCCACCCCGGAGGACGCCGCCAGTCGCAGTCCCACCGCCACCGCGACCGCTTCGCTCGAGCTCAGCAGCAGGGGCGGCAGCGCTCGGCCCGCGCCGAGCTGGTAGCCGCCGCCGTGCCCGGCCGAGGTGAGCACCGGATAGCCCAGCTCCCGCAGCCGATCCACATCGCGCCGCACCGTCCGCGTGGTCACGGCCATCTCCGCGGCGAGCTCCGGCCCGGTCCACACCGTGCGCGACTGCAGCAGGGCGAGCAGCCGCAGCGCTCGAGTCGTCACGTTGCTCATGGGGACAGTCTGCCCGGCTTCGCGGACAGGACCTGTCCGCAGGTGTGCGAAAAGTGGCCGCCGCCTGACCCGCTCAGCGCCGGGTGAAGGTGCGGTGCACGAAGCGGCCAGCCCGTCGCGCGGGGCCGCCGCTCGCGGCGAGGTACGTGCCCAGCAGTGCGGCTGCTCCGCCGACGCCGAGCAGCGCGGGGCCGCGCAGCTGCGAGGGTCGTCCAGGGGCGGCGGAGATGAAGCTGCCGATGCCCACCAGCAGGGCGCTGAGGGTCATTCCCACGATCAGCCTGTCGGCGGTGCCCTCCAGGCGGGAGATGGCCCGGTCGAGGTCCTCGGCATGGATGCCGATGTCGATGCCGTGGGCCTCGTAGTCGTCCAGCAGCCGTGCCGCGCGGCCCGGCAGCTCGTGCCCGACGCGGAGCGCCTGCATCCCGGCGGAGCTGGCCCGTCGCAGGAGCGCCTCCGGGCTGAGCAGCTCGACGAGCGCCACCGGCATCACGCTCTGGAGCACCGTTCCCAGGTGGAAGTCGGGGTCCAGCACCACGGCGGTGGACTCGGTGAGCACCAGCATCCGCAGCATGGAGGACACCTCGGCGGGCAGCTGCAATCGGTGGTGGCGCAACAGCGCATAGATCTGTTCGACGACCCGTGAGACCGACACCTCGGCCAGCGGATGCCCGGAGATCGACTCGACCAGGGCCCCCACGTCCCGGGTGAGGCGCCGACGGTCGATCCCTCGGCGCGGGGGCGCCAGCCTCAGCAGCGAGGCGACTATGGCCTCCTCATCATGACGAGACATCGCCAGCAGCAGCCACAGCAGATCCTCACGGGCCGCGGGGTTGAGCCGGCCGACCATCCCGAAGTCGATGAGCCAGATCGTGGAGTCCGCGGCGACGAAGAGGTTGCCCGGGTGCGGGTCAGCGTGGAAGAACCCGTCGACGAGCACCATCCGGATCAGGGCGTCGGTGGCGGTGTGCGCGAGCGCCCGACGGTCCACTCCGGCGGCCTCCAGTCCCGCGGAATCGGTGATGTTCCGACCGGTCACGAGTTCCTCGGTGAGCACCTCGGAGGTCGTCAGCTCCTCGACCACGAGTGGGATCCGTACGGCGGGGTTGTCGGCCAGGTTCTGGCGGAACTGCTCGGCGTTCGCGGACTCGGTGCGGTAATCGAGCTCCCCGAGCATCATCCGGTCGAAGGCCTCGACCAGGGCCTCGATGTCCACATCGCGCGCCAGTTCCCATTCGCGGGCGGCCAGGGAGGCCAGCTGCTTCATGACGTCCAGATCTGCCCTGACCTCGGCGGTGACCCCGGGCTTGCGCACCTTGACGATCACCTCGGTGCCGTCATGCAGGCGGGCCCGGTGGGCCTGGCCGATGGAGGCGGTGGCCAGGGGTGTCTCCTCGAAGCTCGGGTACAGCTCATGCGGGTCGGCGCCCAGCTCGCGACGGATCGAGGCAGCGATGGCCTCGTAGGGAACCGGGGTGGCGGAGTCCTGGAGCTTGGTCAGCTCGGCGATGTAGTCCGCTGGCAGCAGATCGCTGCGGGTCGACAGCATCTGGCCGAGCTTGACGAAGGTGGGGCCGAGCTCTTCCAGAGCGGTGCGCAGGCGCTCCGGCCCCATGGGCAGACGCTCCTCCGCGTGATGGTGGCGCAGCGCCTGCGGAAGGTGATCGCGCAGACCGATCTGGGCAGCGAGGGCAGAGAGGCCGTTGCGCGCCAGCACCTCGACGATCTGTCGGTAGCGTGCTGTGACGGAGGCCATGACCAGCATCCTAGTGGGTGCTATCGAGGCAGCCGGGTGACTTCGCGGACAGCACTTGTCCGCACGGGGGCGAAGAGTGGGTCTCGAACCACCGGAGGGTCGCAGAACACCGTGTCCCGGCCCCAAGCAGACGAGAGATGAGAGCACGATGCCTTTCCTCACCGCAGAGACCACCGACGAGCGCGACAGCCTCGCCACCTTCGCCCAGCAGCAGATCGACCAGATCGCCACGGCCCTCCACAGGCTCGACCGGGAACAGCTCGCCCAGATCCCCAGCGCCTCCGAGATGAGCTTGGGCGCCCTGGCACGGCACGTGCTGCTGATCTCCGAGCGTGCGGCAGAGTCCTTCCACGCCGCGCCGGACGCGCCCCCGGCGCCCGCCAGCACCCTGGATCAGCTCATGGCCGAGGGCACCATCTCCTCCGAGGCGCTGCGCGAGAAGGACACCGCCGACTCGCTGATCGAGCAGCTCCAACAGGCCGGTGCGGGGCTCGCCGCCGCGATCCGTGAGGTCGATCTGGAGACCAGGGGTCCCGTCCCCGACCAACCCTGGTTCGAGGGGCGCACGACGTGGAGCCTGCGGTGGTACGCCCTGCACCTGATCGAGGAGAACGCCCGCCACGCCGGCCATGCGGACATCCTGCGGGAGAGCATCGACGGCAAGACCGCCTACGAGCTCAACGCGCTCGCCGCAGGGGAGGGCTGGCCGCCCGCCGGCTGGTGACCCCTCCCGCTCCCTCGCGTCGCCCGCCGGCGCCGCCTCCCTGCTCCAACCCTCACAGGAGAACCCTCATGACCAGCCCCGACATCACTCAGACCGACCAGCCCCGCGGCATCGGCGGCGACCTGCCCACCGTCCTGCTCGACCAGATCGAGCTCCACGCCCGCGAGCACCTGCGTCCTCGCCTCGAGGGCCTCTCGGACGAGGAGTACTTCTACGACCCCTCCGGCGCCGGCCGGGCCTGGACCGTGCACCCGCGCGCAGCCGACGGAGAGCTCCCGCCCACCTCGATGCAGGGCGGCTCCGGGGCGATGGTCATCGACTTCGAGTTCCCAGAGCCTGACCCCGCGCCGTTGACCACGATCGCCTGGCGGCTGGGGCACATCATCGTCGCCCTGCTCGCGATGCGCAGCCACGACCACCACGGTGGCCCGTCCGCGGACTACATGAGCTGGGACTATGCCGCGACAGCGACGGAGGCTCTGGCCCAGTTCGACGCGGAGTACGAGCGCTGGATCGCCGGCGTGCGGGCCTGGGACGCGGAGGACCTCCAGGTCGCCGTGGGCGAGGCGGAGGGGCCGTGGGCCGAATACTCCCGCGCCACCCTCGTCGCCCACATCAGCCGAGAGCTCATCCACCACCTCGCCGAGATCGCCCTGCTGCGCGACCTGTGGGCGCATCGGGGGTGACCCCGCAGGAGCGCAGGCGCCACCCCGCAGTAGCGCAGGCGCCACCCCGCAGTAGCGCAGGCGCCACCCCGCAGGAGCGCCGGCGCCACCCCACAGGAGCGCAGGCGTCGAGCTCTCTTTCGCCGAGCGGGCAGGAGCGGTGCGGGCAGGAGCGGTGCGCTCAGGCGCCCGGCCCGGCGTGGGAGAGCTCGCGGGCCGGGCCGCTGCGGGAGGCCCGTCCCGGGGTCATGAACGTCTGCAGTGCGAGCACCGCTGCGCCGACAGCGCAGGGATGGGGCTGGACCTGGGAGACCGCCACGGTCATCTCCCCGCCGAGGTTGCGGGCCCGGGCAGTGAGCAGCTCGTCCATCACCTCTTCGACCAGCACCGGGGCGACCTGCACCCCTGGTCCGGAGAGCACCACCGCGCGGATCCCCAGGGCGCTGGTCGCGGACCAGACCGCCTGGGCGAGCGCGGAGATCGCTGCCACGAACACCTCACGCGCTCGAGGCTCCCCGCGAGCGGCGGCCAGGGCGATCAGCACCACGTCGCTGCTCAGGGAGGCCGGAGTCAGCCGCAGCTCGAGGTCCTGCGCCAGGCTGCCGGTGCGCACGGCGCACTCGATGATCGCGCGGGCCGAGGCGTACTGATGGAGGCAGCCGCGGCCGCCGCACTCGCAGGGCGCCCCGTCGGGATCGATGCCCACATGATCGAGGGTGGCGGAGCTGCCCGAGCCGGGCTGCAGCGGCCGGCCATCCAGCAGGATCGACAGCCCCAGCCCCGCATCCATGTGCACCGTCGCGCACAGCCCGCTCTCGGGCTGCTCTCCGCTCCAGAAGCTGCCGAGCGCGGCGCAGGTCGGTGCGTTCGCACTGATCGAAGGGATGTCCAGGCCCTCCGAGATCGTGCGCACCAGGGCCGGACCACGCCCGTCGAGCCCATAGGGGATCGCGAAACCGATCCCGGTGGCGGAGTGCGCCTCGGCCTCGGGCCGGATCATGGACAGCGCCCGGCGCAGCGCAGTGCCCACCTCCTCCGCATCGGAGGCGGAGCCCAGCGGAACCGCGATCCGGGCGCGCAGCCCACCGGCGAGATCCACCCCCGCCAGGGAGAGGCGGTCGGCATCGATGGTGCAGCCGATCGCCCATCGCGCCTGGTCGTTCAGCCGCAGCAGGGAAGCGCGCTTGCCGCCGTTGGACCGAGCGAAACCGCTCTCCACCAGCAGCTCCGCCGCGAGCAGACGCTTGACGGCATAGGTGACGGTCGCCGGGGTCACCCCGAGCTCCCGTGAGATCTCCACCCGGCTGGTCTCCGAGCGGCGGCGCACCAGCTCGAGGATCGCGGCGTCGGTGGTGGAGGCTCTGCGCTCTCCGATCACGCTCATCACCGCCTCCTGTCTTCCGGTCCTGGGATGGTCTCGAGCTGCTCCCGAGCTCGTCCTGTGCTGCTCTCGAGCTGTTCTCGAGATGGTCTCGAGATGGTCTTGCGTCAATCTCGCGTCAGTCTCGCACCCGGGCGGCGACGGCGGGTCGCACCGCATCGTGATCATTCCGTTGCCTGCTCCGGATGCCCCCGCCACTTGACGGATCGTGACCGAGGTCTCCACAATACCGATACTTCATTAACGTAATGAAGAAATCTCCTCGGAGCGATCGACCCGGCACGCACTGATGCGTGACAAGGAGAGCAACGATGCACCTCAGTCGTCGAGACCTGTACAAGCTCACCGCGCTCGGCGCGGCCCCCGTCGCACTCGCGGCGTGCAGCACGAGCTCCAACCTCGAGAACGGCGGAGGCGGTGGGGCGGAGGAGCGACCGATCATCACCACCACCGCCAACACCGGCCTGGCCGAGAACTTCAACCCGCATTCACCCTCGGTGATCTCCCTGATCCAGGGCCTGATCTACGAGACGCTGTTCTACTTCAACCCCCTCGAGCCCATCGATCAGGAGCCCGTCCCGCTGCTGGGCGAGAGCTACGCCTGGAACGAGGACGGCACCGTCCTGACCGTGACCACCCGCGCCGGCGCGGTCTGGGCCGACGACACCCCCTTCACCGCGAAGGATGTCGCCTTCACCTTCACCAAGATCCTCGACACTGAAGCGCTCAACGCCGCGGGCACCGCCCCGTCGGCCGAGGCGATCGACGACACCACTGTCGAGATCACATACGCCGAGCCGTCCTTCACCGAGGGTCCCAACGCCCTGGCCCGCACCTGGATCATCCCCGAGCACCTCTTCGCGGACGTCGATGATCTGGCGACCTACGCGAACCCGGAACCGGTGGGCACCGGCCCCTTCGCTCTGGATGACTTCACCCCCGAGTCCTACCTGCTGCTGGCCAACGACAAGCACTGGGACGAGGGCAAGCCCGCCATCGGCGGGATCCGCGCGATCGCCATCTCGGGCAACCAGTCCGCGACCGACATGTGGCTGGCCGGCGAGATCGACTACATGTCCTCCGCGATCCCGAACCTCGAAGAGCACGTGGCCGCCAACCCCGACCTCTCGTTCACCAACACCGGCATCTCCCAGATGGCGCTCATGGCCGCCTCCAACCCGGAGCTGGGCTGCGAGGGACCTCAGACCGACGTCGCCGTGCGCAAGGCCCTCTACTACGGAATGGACCGCGAACAGCTCTCCAAGCTGGCCTTCTTCGACCTCGGCGCGGACATCTCGCCCTCCTTCGGCCTGCCTGAGCGCGACGCCGACTTCATCGATCCCTCGATCGAGAACGCTCCCTGGAACGCCCAGCCCGACGAGGCTAAGAAGATCCTCGAGGACGCCGGCTACGCGCTCGGCTCCGACGGGGTGTACGCCAAGGGCGACGTTCGGGTCTCGATGACGGTCTCCTGCCCCACCGGCTGGTCCGACTTCGTCACCGCGCTGGACACGCTCGCCGCGCAGTACAAGGAGATCGGCATCGAGCTGATCCCCCAGCAGGTCTCGGTCAACGAGTGGAACGACGCCAAGGCGCGCGGCACCTATCAGCTGGTCATCGACTCCGTCGGCCAGGGTCCCGCCCCGGACCCGTACTACCCGTACCGCAACCACTTCTCCACCGACAACACGGTCCCCGTCGGCGAGAACGGCAACCCGTACCACAACGTCACCCGCTTCTCGGATCCCGAGGTCGACGCCGCACTCGATGCCGCTGCGGCGACCGACGATCCCGAGGTCAAGAAGGGGCACTACTTCCTGATCCAGCAGCGGCTGGCCGAAGTGATGCCGGCGATCCCGGTGATGATCGGCTCGAGCCTGACGGAGTACAACTCCGCGAAGGTCACCGGCTGGCCCACCCAGGAGAACCTCTTCGCCTACCCGATGGCCTGGGCGGCGCCGGACAACTCCATGGTCCTCAAGACCATCACCCCCGCCAGCTGACCCACCGGCCCGCGCCGCCCACCCCGCCCGGACACCGGCGGTCCAGGCGGCGCGGCCCGGGCGACGAAAGGATCTCGAGGCAGTGCACCTCCTGCGCAAGATCGGGTTCTACCTGGTGGCTCTCTGGGCCGCAGTGACCCTCAACTTCTTCATCCCCCGCGCCCTGCCGGGGAGCCCGGTGGACGCCGTCCTCGCGAAGCTCGCGCTGCGCGGACCGGTATCCCCTGAGACCCGCAGAGCGATCGAGGTGATGCTCGGAGCGGATACGGACCGATCGCTGTTCGAGGAGTACTTCGCCTACCTCGGCGGTCTGCTCTCCGGAGATCTCGGGGTCTCGGTGACCTACTTCCCGACCCCCGTCTCCCAGGTGGTGGGCCAGTCCCTGCCGTGGACCCTGGTGCTGGTGGGCCTGGCGACCACCTTCACCTTCATCCTGGGGATGGCGCTGGGCACCCTGGCGGGATGGAAGCGCGGGACCTGGCTCGACTCACTGATCCCCGCCACCACGATCCTGCAGGCCGTGCCCTACTTCTGGCTCGCGCTGCTGTTCATCTACGTGCTGTCGGTGAACCTGGGGATGTTCCCGATCTCCGGCGGCTACGACTACACCCTGGTGCGCCCGGCCTTCGACTACCCCTTCATCTCCAACGCCCTCTACTACGGGTTCCTGCCGGCGCTGACGATCGTGCTGTCCTCGCTGGGCGGCTGGCTGCTGGGGATGCGCAACATGATGGTCTCCACCCTCAGCGAGGACTACATCCTCACCGCCGAGGCGAAGGGACTCTCTCCGCGCCGCGTGATGCTCATGTACGCCGCCCGCAACGCGATGCTCCCCAGCGTCTCCGGCTTCGCGATCTCGCTGGGCTTCGTGGTCTCCGGCTCGATCGTGGTCGAGACCGTCTTCTCCTATCCAGGGGTCGGCTTCACCATGCTGCAGGCCGTGCAGAACAACGACTACGCGCTCATGCAGGGAATGTTCCTGATCATCACGGTGGCCGTGCTCGCGGCGAACCTCGTGGTGGACCTGCTGTACGGCGTCATCGACCCCCGCACCCGAGCGCGAGGCTGAGGAGCTCCCATGATCGACACCCCCGCTTCCCGTGGCGCCCGCTTCCGCGCCTCCCTGCGCCGCAACGCCACCCCCTCACTCGTGATCGGGGCAGGACTGGTCGTCGCGATCACCCTGTTCGGGCTGATCGCCCCGCTCGTCGTCGCCGATCCGCTGGCCATCTCCAGCGTGGGCATGTCTCCGCCGTCGGCCGAGCACCTGCTGGGCACCACCCAGACCGGGCAGGACGTGCTGGCACAGCTCGCCTGGGCCACCCGCGGCTCCCTGCTGGTGGGCATCATCGTCGCGGTCCTGGCGCTGTTCCTCTCCGCCTTCTTCGGGATCCTCGGCGGCTATCTCGGCGGCTGGATCGACGAGGGGTTCTCCCTGTTCACCAATGTCGTGCTGATCCTGCCGGGCCTGCCGCTGATGATCGTGATCGGCTCCTACGTCCAGCAGCGAGGCCTGCTGCTGATCGCCGTGATCCTCGCGATCACCTCCTGGGCCGCCGCGGCCCGAGTGCTGCGCTCGCAGACCCTCTCGATCCGCACCCGTGACTATGTGCAGGCCGCGAAGATCGCCGGGGAGAAGCCCCTCCGCATCATCGCCGTGGAGATCCTGCCGAACCTGCTGCCGGTGATGTCCAGCGGCTTCGTGTTCGCCCTGATCACCGCGATCCTCGGCGAAGCGGGCCTGAGCTTCATCGGTCTCGGCGTGGTGGGCACCCAGACCTGGGGCTCGATGCTGTTCTACGCCCAGAACGGCCAGGCCCTCACCCTGGGCGGCTGGTGGTGGTTCGTCCCGCCGGGTCTGATGATCGCGCTGCTGGGCTGCGGGCTGTCCCTGATCAACTTCTCCATCGACGGCATCATCAACCCGCGCCTGCGCACCGCCCCCAAGGCCGCGCGCAGCGTCCGCAAGGCCGAGAACGCCGACGACTCCGAGGCCACGACGAAGGAGGTCCTCGTATGAGCACCCCGATGACCGGGCCCGTCCCCCCGGACCACCCCGCCCACGAACCGGATCCGAATGTCGAGACCGCCTCCGCGATCGCGCGCGGCGAGATCGGCGACCCCGTCCTGGACAGCTCGCTCGAGGAGGGGCGCACCGGCGGCGACGTCTCCCCGGTGCTCGAGGAGCCCGTGCTGAGCGTGCGCGACCTCAACATCGTCTACGAGGTCGGCGAGGGGGTCCATGCTGTCAAGGACGCCTCATTCATCCTGCGCCGCGGAGAGATCCTGGGCCTGGCGGGGGAGTCCGGCTGCGGCAAGACCACCCTCGCCTACGGACTGAACCAGCTCCATCGCCCGCCCGCCCGCATCACCAGCGGCTCGGTCACCTTCCATGACCGCGTGAACGGCTCCGACGTGGACGTGCTGGCCTTGAAGGGGCCCGCGCTGCGCGCCTTCCGCTGGTCGAAGGTCGCGATGGTGTTCCAGGGGGCGATGAACTCCCTGAACCCCGTGCTCAGCATCCGCACCCAGCTCGCCGATGTGCTCACCACGCACCGGCCCCAGATGGAACGGGCCGAGCGCCGCCACCGCAGCGAGGAGCTGCTGGAGCTGGTGGGGGTGGACCGCGGCCGCATCGACGCCTACCCCCACGAGCTCTCCGGCGGCATGCGCCAGCGCGTGATGATCGCGATGGCGCTCGCGCTGGACCCGCAGCTGATGATCATGGACGAGCCCACCACCGCACTGGATGTGGTGGTCCAGCGCGAGATCCTCCAGGAGGTGCTGCGGCTGCGCAAGGAGCTCGGCTTCGCGGTCGTGTTCATCACCCACGACCTGCCGATGCTGCTGGAGATCTCCGACCGGATCGCGGTGATGAAGGCGGGACGGATCGTCGAGATCGACACCGCCGAGAACCTCTACTTCGAGCCCAGGGATCCCTACACCCGGCGCCTGCTGGGCTCCTTCCCCTCCCTGACCGGCGAGGCCGGGGACTTCGTGCGCGCCGGCTTCGGCGGAGAGCAGCACGCCGACCAGGAGGCCACCGCATGACCACGCTGACCGTCACCGACCTGCACAAGTCCTACCGGCTGCGCAGCGGGGCCCGCTTCACCACCCTCCAGGCCGTCAAGGGGGTGGACCTCGAGCTGCAGCCCGGCCGCACCGTGGCGCTGGTGGGCCAGTCCGGCTCCGGCAAGTCCACCATCGCGAAGATCCTCGTCCAGCTCGAGAAGCCCACCTCGGGCACCATCACCCTGGACGGGCAGCCGATCGGCACCCGCGGCAAGGGCCTGGCCCACTACCGCGACCACGTGCAGATGGTGTTCCAGGATCCCTTCGCCTCGCTGAACCCCTTCCACACCATCGGCCACCACATCGAGCGACCCCTGCTGCTGCACGGCAAGGCCACCCGCGCGAACGTGCGGCAGAAGGTGTGCGAGCTGCTCGAGCGGGTCAACCTCAGCCCCGCCGAGAGCTTCATCGACCGCAGCCCCCACGAGCTCTCCGGCGGGCAGCGCCAGCGGGTGGCGATCGCCCGCGCGCTCGCCCCGGAGCCGACGGTGCTGATCGCCGACGAGCCGGTCTCGATGCTCGACGTGTCCATCCGCCTCGGAGTGCTGAACCTGCTGGCGCGGCTGCAGCGCGAGGAGAACCTCGCGATGCTCTACATCACCCATGACCTGGCCACCGCCCGGCACTTCTCCGACGAGATCCTGGTGATGTACCGCGGCGAGGTCGTCGAGCGCGGCCCGGCCGACGATGTCATCCTGAACCCTCAAGCGGAGTTCACCCGGCAGCTGCTGCTCGCCGCCCCTGAACCGGGGAACAACCCGCGCTTCCTCGCCGAGGCCCAGCGCCGCGGCGTCCCCATGCCCGACCATCTGGCCCTCGCGAAGGAGACCCCGTGACCAGCACTGCTGCCCCCGGTGGGACCAGCTTGGGGGAGACCCGCCTGGGCGAGACCAGCCCGGGGGAGACCCGCACCGGTGAGACCCGCCTGGGGGAGACCCGCACCGCCCGTCGTCGGCCTCTCCACGAGGGCTGGAACCTCACGATCACCGACGGACCGGCGCCATTCACCGTGCAGCAGGTCCCGGCGACCGTGCCCGGCACCCTGATCACCGACCTCCACGCCGCCGGGCTGATCGAGGATCCGTACCTGGACCGCCACGAGCACGACCTGCAGTGGACCGGCGAATGCGATGTCACCTACGCGACCCGCTTCGACTGGGCACCCACCGGCGCCGAGCGGGTGGACCTGGTCGCCGCCTCCCTCGACACCGCCGCCACGGTCGTCCTGAACGGCACGCGCATCGCCGAGGCGCAGAACCAGCACCGCTCCTGGCGCTTCGACGTCACCGACGCGCTGATCGAGGGCGAGAACCAGCTCGAGATCCGGTTCGCCTCCCCGCTGCGCACCGCCCGCGAGAACGAGCGGGTGCTCGGGAAGATGCCGGTGACCGGCAACGACCTGCCCTACAACGCGATCCGCAAGATGGCCTGCAACTTCGGCTGGGACTGGGGACCGGTGCTGGTCACCAGCGGGATCGCCGGCCCGATCGGCCTCGAGGAATGGTCCGGGGCGCGCCTGGCCGAGGTGCGCCCGCAGATCACCGTCGAGCCTGGTGCTGGCGCGCGCGGGCTCGTCGACCTCACGGTCCTGATCGAGCGTGCGGATCTGCTGGACGAGTCCGCGGTGACCGTCTCGGCGAGACTGCTGGACCCTGCCGGGAAGCAGATCGATGAGCTCTCTCGCTCCGATGCGCAGGATGAGCTCGACCTGCGGCTGTCGGCCGCGGACCCGCAGCTGTGGTGGCCGCGCGGTTACGGCGACCAGCCCCTGTACACCGTGGCGATCGAGCTGCGGGACGCCGAGCACCGGGTGCGCGATGCGCGCGAGCACCGGATCGGCTTCCGTACCGCCGGCGTCCTCGAGGAGCCCGACGAGATCGGCACCTCCTTCACGATCGTGGTCAACGACCGCCCGATCCTCGCCAAGGGTGCGAACTGGATCCCCGACGACTGCTTCCCGGTGCGCCTGACCGCGCAGGACTACCGCGCGAGCGTCACCGACGCGCTCGAGGCAGGGATGAACACCCTGCGGATCTGGGGCGGCGGGCTCTACGAATCGGAGCTGCTCTACGAGCTGTGTGACGAACTGGGGATCATGGTGTGGCAGGACTTCACCACCGCCTGCGCCGCCTACTCCGAGCTCGAGCCGCTGCGCAGCGAGTTCGAGGCCGAAGCCCGCGAGCACATCGTGCGCCTGGCGTGGCATCCGGCGCTGGTCCACTGGAACGGCAGCAACGAGAACGTCGAGGGCTACTACCACTGGGGCTGGCAGGAGCACATCCCCGAGGGCGCCGGCTGGGGGCTCGGCTACTACACCGAGCTGTTCCCCTCGCTGCTGGCTGAGCTCGACCCCACACGCAGCTACACCCCCACCAGCCCCTATTCGCGGCCACTGCCCGAAGATCCCCGCAACCCCGACCACGGCACCGTGCACAACTGGGTGGCCTGGGCCTCCGAGGAGGACAACGACTACACCCGCTACCGGGACACCATCCCGCGGTTCTCCGCCGAGTTCGGCTACCAGGGCCCGGCGAACTACGCGACGATCGCCCGCGCGATCACAGAGCGGCCCCTGGACGAGGATTCCGAGACGATGCTCTCCCACCAGAAGGCCGTGGGCGGACAGGACAAGCTGCGCCGCGGCATGGCCCCGCACCTGCCACCGGTCGAGGGCTTCGACGACTTCCACTTCGCGACCCAGCTCAACCAGGCCCGCGCGCTGATCAGCGGGATCGGCCACTACCGCTCCCACTGGCCGGTATGCGCCGGCACCATCGTGTGGCAGCTGAACGACTGCTGGCCGGTGACCTCCTGGGCCGCGGTGGATGGCGACCGACGCCGCAAGCTGCTCTGGTACGCGCTGCGCGAGGTGTACGAGCCGGTGCTGCTGAGCATCCAGCCCCGTGAGGCCAGCCCCGCGATCAGCCTCGGCAACGACACCGACGAGCCCCTGAGCGGAACCTTGCACCTGCGCCGACAGCGCCACGACGGCACTGTCCTCGCCGAGGCCACGCTCGACGCGCAGGTTCCCGCTCGCTCAGCGGCCACGCTGCCCGTGCCTGCAGAGCTCGCGACCGCCACGGACGCTGCCGACGAGGTGCTGCTGGTCGAGCTGGCGGGGACCGACGGGGACGGCGAAGTCGTGCGCACGGTGCACCCCTTCGCAGAGGACCGGGACTCCGCCCTGGTCGGTGACGCGGTCACCGCCACTGCACAGCCGGTCTCGGACGGGGTCGAGATCCTCGTGGAGGCCGCTTCGACCGTGCGCGACCTGTGCGTGCTGGCGGACAAGGTCGACCCCGCCGCCACGGTGGACCGCCAGCTGGTGACCCTGCTGGCCGGGGAGAGTACCCGCTTCCATGTGCGCACCTCCGCCACGGTGGACCCGAGGGCCTTCCTGGCCGATGATGTGCTTCTGAGCGCCAACGACCTGGTGGCACGGGCCCGTGCCCGCGACACCTGAGGAAGCGGGGAAGGGTATCCATGGCCACCATCGGGATCACGATCCCCGAGACCGTCTGGTCCGCACGCTCGGAACGGTTCTACACCCAGGTCCTGCATGGCCTCGAGGACACCGCGGTCTCCCAGGGCCACACCGTGCTCAGTCACGTCGCCGGCAGCCCCGGGGAGGAGATCGAGACGGTACGGCGCTGGGCCGAGCGCGACATGGTCGACCTGCTGATCCTCAAGGACCTCCTGGACGATGATGACCGCCTCCAGCAGGCTCATACGCTCGACCTTCCCTTCGTGGTGATCGGCGATCAGCGCCAGGGCGAGTTCTCCGCCGTGACCGTCGACAACGCCAGCACCATGCAACGTGTCCTGGAGGACCTGCACGGGCGGGGCCACCGGGCCATCGGCCACGTCGGCGGCCCCTCCCACCTGCTGCACAGCCGCTGGCGGTGCGAGGCATATCGGGAGTTCGTGCACGCCCGCGGCCTGCCCACGCTCTTCGCCGAAGGCGACTACGGGGCCGACAGCGGCACCGCCGCGACCCAGGCCCTGCTGGCTGACCCGCAGCGCCCCACCGTGATCGTCTACGACAACGACGCGATGGCGATCGCCGGCGCCCACTGGGCGGCCGCGGCCGGGCTGCGGGTGCCCGAGGACCTCTCGATCGTGGCCTGGGACGACTCGCCAGCCTGTCAGACCCATGAGCCGCCGCTGGCGGTGCTCGAGCACCATCCCCACCAGCTCGGCGTGGACCTCGCCCGCACTGCGCAGACCCTGCTCGCGGCTCCGGGCACCCCGGTGCGCGTGGCTCATGAGGTGCCGCGGCTGATCCCCCGGGGCACCCTGAGCACGCTGGACACCCTGGCGCCCTGAGCGCCCGCCCGTCGGTCGCCTGAGGCGAGCGCCGCACCCCGGCGAGGAGCGTGCCTCCGGCCCGGTGCGGACAGGAAAACGGGGCGAAAGCGCCTGGTCATAGACTCGCCGGCGTGACCACCCCCGAGGCGGCCGACCCCGCGACCATCCCTCCCCGCCGCCGCACGGCCGGCGCCCGCATCACCCTCACCCTCGCCGCCCTGGGGATGCTGGGCCCGTTCACGATCAACACCGTCTTCCCCGCGTTCACACAGATCGGGGAGGAGTTCGGTGCCTCCGACGTGGTGCTGCAGCAGCTGATCAGCGTCTACCTCGCCTCCTTCGCAGTGATGAGCGTGTTCCACGGCCCGCTCTCGGACGCGCTGGGCCGCAAGAAGGTGATGCTCGTGGGGCTTGCGATCTACATCCTGGCGATGTTCGGCGCGGTCTTCGCCTCGGGGATGGGCATGCTGATCGCGCTGCGGGTGCTGCAGGGCATGAGCGCCGGCGCCGCCACCATCGTCTCGCGAGTGGTGATCCGGGATCTCTTCGCGGGCGCCGAGGCGCAGCGGCTGATGGCGCAGGTGATGATGATCTTCGCGCTCTCCCCGGTGATCGCCCCGATGCTCGGCGGCTGGCTGCTGCTGCTGGGCGACTGGCGCTGGGTGTTCGTGGGCGTCGGCCTGTACGGGGTGGCCGTGATGGTGGCGACCGCGCTGATGCCCGAATCCCTGCCGAAGGCGGCCCGGATCCCGCTGCGGGTGGGCTCCGTGGTCGGAGCCCTGTGGGAGGTGGGACGCTCCCCGACGATGGTGCGGATTGCGCTCGCGACCGCTTTCGGGTTCGCGGCGCACTTCGTGTTCGTCGCCGCCGCCCCGATCATCGTGGTGCGGCTGCTGGGGCTCGGCGAGCAGGACTTCTGGGTGCTCTTCGGCCCGCTGATCATCGGCATGATGGCCGGGTCCTACCTGGTGGGGCGGGCGGCCGACGCGATGGAGCGCACCCGGCTGATCACGCTCGGCTACCTCGGCACGGTGGTGACCAGCGTGCTGAACCTGGTGCTGGTGATGGTTTTCCCGGATCCTTCCGGGCAGCTCGATGTGAGCCTGCTGCCGGTGCTGGTGGGCCCGATGCTGATGTCCTTCACCGCCTCGCTGTTCTTCGCCCCCATCCAGCTGGAGATCCTGGATCTGTTCCCGCATCAGCGCGGGGCCGCAGCATCGCTGGGCACCTTCTTCACCCTGGTCATGAACGCCCTGCTCTCCGGGGTGATCGCCCCGCTGATCACCGGCAGCCTCACCGTGGTGGCAGTGGTCGCGCTCGGCTACGTGGTGGTCGGGTCGCTCCTGTGGGCCTGGCATCTCGCGGAGAGTCGACGCCGACCCATGCGCGCTGCAGCTCCGCTCTGAGGCGCCGCACTGGGCCGCCGCGCTGAGTCGCCCCGCTGACGCCTCGCTCTGAGGCTCCCTCTGAGAGCCCGTTTCGCGCATTCCTTCTCCATTGCGGCGCTGAAGGGGGACGATGGGGTCATGTCCTTCGACCTGGATCCTCTCGAGCTCGTCGCCGCCGCGCTGATGGCCGTGCTGCTGTCCGTCCCGATCGCGTTCCCGCTGGCCGCCGGGATCATCGCCGGTCCGCGTCGGGCCTGGAGCGGGGCGGGGCTCGCGATGGGGGTCAGCCTGCTGCTGGGCGTGCTGCTCGCCATCGCGGCGTTCTTCATCGGGCCGGGGCCGTTGCAGACGCTCAGCGGCATCGGGCTGACGCTGGGGCTGCTGTGCGCGATCGCCGCTGCGGTGCTGGTCATCGTGCATGAGGATGGCAACACCCTCGCCATCGTCCTCGGGATCGTCGCCTGCGTGCTGATCGGCCTCGGCGAGCCCGGCGAGACCGTGGTCGCGATGCTCGGCATCAGCTCCTCGACCCTGGTGGTGCTCTCCTCGGTGGTGATCGGAGCGGTCGCCCTGGTGGCGATCGTCGGCTTCCTGGTCGCCGTCGCGGGCAGGGTGCGGGCGCTGCAGATCGGGGTGGCGGCGGCCGCGATCATCGGCGCGCTGATCAGCGTGTTCGGGATGTTTGGGATGCTGCTGTATGAGCTTGCGGGGGTCGATCTGCCGCAGCTGCCGCTGCTGGCCACCCTGATCACCGTGCTGGTCGCGCTCGTGATCGGCAGCGTGGTCGGTGGCGTGCTCGAGATGACGAAGGCTCGTCGGCCGAGAGTGGCGGTTCCCGAAGAGATCGCCTGACCGCCAGCAGCTCGCCTGACCCGAGTAGTGCAGATGCCCATCACCGGAACCCTCGATACCGCAGGCCCCGACCTCGTGCTCACCCGCACCGTCGCCGCCCCCGCAGCCCGGATCTGGGAGCACCTGAACCGCTCCGAGCTGCTCGGCACCTGGTTCGGGACCTTCACCGGTGACCCTGCGAGCGGCTCCGTCATGGTCGCCATGACCGCCGATCCGGGGGAGGCGTCCGCCTCCGAGTACACGATCCACGCCTGCGAACCGGGCCGACTGCTGACGGTCAGCTCCTCCATGGAGGAGGGCACCTGGCGGCTGTCCCTTGAGCTCGCCGACGCGGACACTGGGGTTGGCCCGGGCGCCGACGACGCCGACGGGGCTGGCAGCGGCATGACCCGACTCGCGCTGCGTCACCACGACGTCCCGCTCGAGATGCTCCAGTACGTGGGGCCCGGCTGGGAGTGGTACCTCGACCGACTCCTCGGCGCGGTCACCGGGGGAACGATCCCTGGCATGGACGTCTGGGACAGCGAGTACATGAGCCTCGGTGAGGCCTACGCCGCGCTCGGCGACTGACGAGCGTCCGTCACTCAGCGCGCGAGTTCGAACCCTGCCGGTGCGAGGCGGCTGAGCTCCTCGTGCAGCAGTGCACCGACCTCCTTGCGCCGCGCCGCCCCCATCCGCTCGAGCGGCCCAGTGACGCTCACGGCGACCGAGCGTCCGCCGGTGCGGGTCAACGCCATGCCCACGCAGGCGATGCCTGTCTCATTCTCCTCGATCTCGGTGGACCAGCCGCGCGCCGCGGCCTGATCCACCACCTCGGTGAGGTGCTGCAGGCTGATCACGGCCCCAGTCTCGCCCGCCCCCACCTCAGTGGCCTGGGCGTACGCGGCAAGAGCGTCCCCTCGGACCCCGTCGGCCGCGAGCATCGCCCGGCCCATCGCGGTGCGAGCCGCCGGCGCTCGGCTGCCCACCCGCGACCACACCCGGAGCGTGCGCTCGGGCTCGACCTTGTCGAGGTAGAGCACGCGGGTGCCGTCCATCTGCCCCAGGTGCACCAGCTCCTGGGAGTGCTGGGAGATGCTCGCGAGCGCCGGCGCGAACAGGGTCGGCAGGTTCTCGCCGGCACCGTAGGCATGGGCGAGCTCGAGCGGGGTGGTGCCCAGCCGGTAGCGCTGGTCGCTCGCTGACTGCTCCGCGAAGCCACGGTGCATGAGTGCCCGCAGCAGGCGGTGCACCGAAGCCTTGTTCAACCCTCCGGCCTCGGCGATATCGCGCAGGGACATACCCTCGGGGCCGGCTGCGGCCAGGATCTCCAACAGGATCAGTGCCTTGTCCACGCTGCCGACGGGGGAGGCAGCGTGGGGCTCGGTCGGCTCCGCGCCGGATGCAGAAGTGGTCATCTCGTGCCTCTCTCCGTGGCTGAGCAGATGTTGCTCGGTGCGCATGGCACACCTAGACTCGTCACGAACTACAGAATAAGCGTTCCATCATATAAAACAGCATCGAGGTCTCGCAGGTCGCCACCTCGCCCCGGAGGAGCCCCGCATGGCCATCGATCGCATCGACGTCAACGTCACCAGCCCTGGCCGGAACTTCGTGACCGTCAAGGTCACCACCAGCGACGGCATCATGGGCCTCGGTGACGGCACCCTGAACGGGCGCGAGCTCTCGGTGGTCTCCTACCTGCGCGACCACGTCGCCCCCACCCTCATCGGCCGCGACGAATCCCAGATCGAATCGATCTGGCAGTACCTCTACCGCAGCCCCTACTGGCGCCGCGGACCGGTGACGATGAGCGCAGTCTCCGCGATCGACATGGCCCTGTGGGACATCGCCGCGAAGAAGGCGGGGGAGCCGCTGTACAAGCTGCTCGGCGGTGCCTCCCGCAGCGGCCTGCTCACCTACGCCCACGCCTCCGGCACCACCATCGAGAAGCTCAACGAGGCGATCCACGGCTACGTCGAGGACGGCTTCCGAGCGGTGCGGATCCAGGCGGGCGTGCCGGGGCTGGACCAGATCTACGGCGTGCACGACGCTGCTCCCGGTGGGAAGTATGAATACGAACCGGCTGGGCGGGCGACGGCGGGAGCAGGGGGCACGACGATGCGGCCGACGGAGGAGTCCTGGGACACCGCCGCCTACCTCCGCCACCTGCCGACCGTCTTCGCCGGAGTGCGCGACGAGTTCGGCCCCGAGCTGCGCCTGCTGCACGACGGCCACCACCGCATGACCCCGATCGAGGCGGCGAAGCTCGCGAAGTCCCTCGAGCCCTACGACCCGTTCTGGCTCGAGGACTGCACCCCCGGCGAGGACCAGGCGGTGCTGCGCCTGGTGCGCCAGCATTCGGTGACCCCGCTCGCGATCGGCGAGGTGTTCAACTCCGTCTACGACTACCAGACGCTGATCACCGAGCGCCTGATCGACTATGTGCGCTCCTCCGCCACCCACGCCGGCGGCATCACCGGACTGCGCCAGATCATGAGCTTCGCCGCGATCTACGGCATCCGCTCCGGCTTCCACGGCCCCACCGACGTCTCGCCCGTGGGGATGGCCGCGAACCTGCACCTGGGCCTCGCGATCCACAACTTCGGCATCCAGGAGTACATGCCGCACTCCGAGAGCACGCTGTCGGTGTTCCGCACCAGCTACCGCTTCGAGGATGGCCTGCTCCACCCGGGCGACACCCCGGGCCTCGGCGTCGAGCTCGACGAGGAGGCCGCGGCCAAGCACGACTACCAGCCCGCCTACCTGCCCGTGAACCGACTGCGGGACGGCACCGTCCACGACTGGTGAGGCGTCCGGTCCGGTCCGGTGAGGGGTGCACGGTGATCGGTGGCCGCTGGCCAGTCCGAACCGTGGCTACGTCGCCCACGACACGCTGTGAGGATGCGTCGAGATCACCGATTCCTGTCGTTTCTGGCAGGGAACGGTGATCTCGGTGGACGACGCGCGGCGTGTCCAGGATCAGCTGGGGTGTTCCGGTCAGCTACGGCGTGTCCGGGGTCGGCTTCGAACCGTGGCTCCGTCGCCCACGACACGCTGTGAGGGTGCGTCGAGATCACCGATTGCTGTCGTTTCTGGCAGGGGACGGTGATCTCGGTGGTCGACGCGCGGCGTGTCCGGGCCAGCTGGGGCGTTCCGGTCAGCTGGGGTGGATCAACGGTAGTGGTCGATCGACGGTCGGGGCGGCCTCACGGGACAGAGGCAGGCTCGGTCTCACCCCTCGTCGCCGACGGTGATCGCCTCGGCCTGCTCAAGGTCGGTGAGCTGGTGGTGGGTGCCGACTGCGGCCAGGTGGCGTCGGCCGCGGACCAGCATGAGCATCGAGATCACCAGCGCGCCCGCCGCGAGCAGGTAGGGGGCGCCGGCCACGGTCGCTGCCGCGAGCGGGCCCGCGATCGCCGGGGCGATCGCACCGCCGAGGAAGCGCACGCCCGAGTAGGCGGAGCTGGCGACGCCGCGGGGCAGGTCGGTGGCCTCCATGACCGTCTCGGTGAGCGCCGTGTTCATGATGCCCAGCAGCAGCCCGCCGATCACGATCAGCGTGATCAGACCGGTCATCGAGGTGTGGAAGATGCTCATCACCAGCATCAGCACCGCGAGCAGGCCGAGTGTGGTCAGCAGCGTGGGGATGAGTCCCAGCTTCCGGGTGAGCACCGGGGCGACGAACACCGAGGTGATCGCCAGGCCCAGCCCCCAGCCGAAGAACACCCCGCCGATGCCGAGCGCGCCGAACTCCATCCCGTGCGCGGCGGCCGCCGCCTCGAGCGGGAACGGGGAGTAGGCCAGCAGCGTGAAGAAGGCGAAGTTGTAGAAGATCGCGGTGAGCGCGAGGGTGCGCAGCGCCGGATGGGAGAGTGCCCGGAGGGAGGCCAGCGGCGAGACCGGTGCGGGACGTGCCTCCTTCTGCAGCAGCACCATGATCGCCAGGAAGCCGACGCCCATCAGCACCGCCGTGCCCGCGAAGGGGGCGCGCCAGGAGACGTTGCCGAGCAGCCCGCCCAGCAGCGGCCCGAAGGCCATGCCGATGCCGAGCGCCGTCTCGTACAGGATGATCGCGCCCGCGCTCGGCCCGGCGGTCGCGCCCACGATCGCGGCCAGCGCCGTGGAGATGAACAGCGCGTTCCCGAGGCCCCAGCCGGCACGCAGGCCGATGATCTCCCAGACGCTCCCTGCTCCCGCGGCCAGCGCCGCGAAGAGCACCACCAGCACCAGTCCGATCAGCAGCGTGCGCTTCACCCCGATCTTCGAGGCGAACCAGCTGGTGAAGAACATGGCGATCGCGGTGATGAAGAGGTAGCTGGTGAACAGCAGCATCGCCTGCGAGGGCGTCGCGTCCAGCTGGCTGCTGATCGCGGGGAGGATCGGGTCCACCAGGCCGATGCCCATGAACGACACGGTTGCGGCGAAGGCGATCGCCCACACGGACTTCGGCTGGCGGAACGCCTCGCGCAGGGTGGGTACTGCGGTCTGGATTGGTACCGCGGGCTGGGTGGGCGCCGCGTGCGGGGCGGGAGTCGCTGCAGTGGCCGGGGCGGTAGTGGGGGCGACGGCGGGTGCGTGGGGAGCGGCGGTGTGCTCGGGGGTATGTGCGGTCATGCGCTGGGGGTTCCTTCGGTGGGAAGTACGGCGGCGAGGGGGCGACGAGGCGGGGCGACGGATCCGCGACGGATCCGGCTCGGGGTCCGGCTCGGGATCCCTCGCAGGGTCGGGCTCGGCGTCAGCCGTCGTGGGCGTCGACGAGTCCGGCGAGGATCTCGGCGGCGCGTGCGAGGGTTGCGAGGTCGGCGTCGGGCAGCGGCTCCAGGAGCGCACCCACGCCCTCGGCGAGCTGGGCCCGCCAGGCGGCGAGCTGCTGGACGCCCTGCTCCGTGGTGCTGACCAGCCAGGAGCGGGAATCTGCCGGGTCGGGCTCGCGGCGTACGAGCCCTTCCTCCTCGAGGCGCTTGATGACGGTGGTCGCCGTGGGGCGGGAGACCCGCTCGCGGTCGGCGATCTCGCTCAGGCGCAGCGGGCCGTGCCGGTCGATCGTGGCGACCACTCGCCAGGAGACGGTCCCGACGCCCACCTCGGAGCGTCGCGCCGCGAGCCGGGAGAACTGGCTGCAGACGAGGGCGAGGTGCTGGGGGAGCTCGCCGGGAAGCGAGGTGGGGGAAGTGGTCGACACGAGACGTCAATATAGTTAGCAATGCGAACCAGTGCAACGGGGCGGCCGGGCCGACGTGACAAGAAGATCGTTCGGCCGGAATGCGGCGGCCTTGAGGAATAGACGCCGGGAGAGGCTCGTTGGCGCAGGCGAGCACGATGAGACTGACGAGCACGCCCCGACGAGCACGACCCGACGAGCACGACGAGACCCGCCGCCCCGCGCTGTGCACCCGCTCTGTGCACCGCGCCGTGAAGGAGCATCCCGCATGACCGACCTGATGACACCGCTCGAGCTCGGGGAGCTCACGCTCCCCAACCGGATCGTGATGGCTCCGCTCACCCGCGCCCGCACCGGCGATGAACGGGTCCCCACGGAGCTCAACGCCGAGTACTACAGCCAGCGGGCAGGCGCCGGGCTGATCATCAGCGAGGCCACTTCCGTCAGCCCTCAGGGCGTGGGATACCACGGCACTCCCGGTATCTGGAACGACGCGCAGGTGGCAGGGTGGCAGAAGGTCACCGAAGCCGTGCATGCCGCGGGCGGCCGGATCGTCCTGCAGCTGTGGCACGTGGGCCGGATCTCCGATCCCGAGCTGCTCGGCGGGGAGGCGCCCGTCGCCCCCAGCGCCGTCGCCCCCGCCGGGCGCGTGGCACGACTGCGGCCCAAGCGTCCGTACGTGCAGCCGCGCGCGCTGGCCGTCGAAGAGATCCCCGGCATCGTCGAGGACTTCCGGCACGGTGCCCAGAACGCGAAGCGGGCCGGCTTCGACGGCGTGGAGATCCACGGCGCTAACGGCTACCTGATCGACCAGTTCCTCCAGGACAGCACCAACCAGCGCGCCGACGAGTACGGCGGCTCGGTGCGGAACCGGGCGCGCTTCCTGCTGGAGATCACCGACGCGGTCCTCGACGTCTGGGGCCCCGGCCGGGTGGGTGTGCATCTGCGCCCCCGCGGCGAGGAGCACGACATGGGCGACAGCGATCCTCGCGCGATCTTCGGCCACGTCGCCGAGGAGCTCGGGAGGAGGAAACTCGCCTTCCTGTTCATCCGCGAGGTGGAGGACGAGGACAGCCTCGTGGGCGTGATCCGCGGGCTCTTCGGTGGTCCCGTGATCGCCAATGACGAGATGACTGCGGCCGACGGTCAGCGGCTCCTCGAGGCCGGCGCGGCCGACGCGGTCGCCTTCGGCCGCGACTACATCGCCACCCCGGACCTCGCCGAGCGCATCGCGGCCGGCGCCGTGCTGAACCCGCAGCACAAGGCCACCTTCTATCCCGATACGGGCGAGGCGCTCTCCGTGGGCTACATCGACTACCCCACGATGGCCGAGGCGGCGCTCGCGGTCTGACGCCAGCAGTTCGCCCCGCCGACGGCTGAAACGGTCAGCGGCTCACCCTGCCATCAGCTGACCCTGCCCGCGGCTGAAACGGTCAGCGGCTCACAGGGTCCGCCGCGCCGCCGGAGAGCAGGGCGTCGAGGTCGCGCAGCCGTGGCGCTCCCTCCCAGTCCCCGGGGGTGGTGCAGGCCAGCGCCCCGCAGGCGTTCGCCCGGGCCAGCTGCGCGGGCACGTCGAGCCCGTCGAGCTGGGCGCTGAGGTAGCCGGCCACGAAGGCGTCCCCGGCGCCGACGGTGTCGACCACGTCGACCCGGTGTCCGGGCGCCTCGTGGATCGTGCCGCCCGCGAGGGCGGCGCCACCGTCGGCCCCGAGCTTCACGACCACCTGGCGTCCGTCGGCCTCCAGTGCGTGCAGCAGGGCGCGGTGGTCGGACTCCATGACGGCCGGCGCGAGGATCGAGAGCTCCTCCGGCCCGCCGAACACGACATCGACGTGCTCGAGGATCTCGCCCAGCAGCTCCCCGAGGCGCTCCCGCGTTCCCAGCCGCGACCGGTAGTTCACGTCCAGGCTGACCTGCACTCCTGCCGCTACCGCGCGCTGCACGGCAGCGACGTTCGTGGCGTGCGCGGTCTTCGAGAGCAGTGGGGTGATGCCGCTGAGGTGCAGGATCTCGGCCTGCTCGATGAGCCCTGCCGGGATGTCGCCCGGGGTGAGTGCGGAGGCGGCGGACCCGGCCCGGTAGTAGTCCACGCGGGTGGTGGTCCCGCTGGGGCGGGACTTGATCATCAGGCCCGTCGGCCGCTCCGGATCGACCGTGCAGTGCACCTCGACGCCCTCGGCGCGGATCTCTCGGGCCACGTGCGTGCCCAGGGGGTCATCGCCCACCCGGCTCACCCACGCGGAGGGCACGCCCAGCCGGCGCAGCCCGATCGCGAGATTCGATTCCGCACCGCCCAGCGAGATGTCCACTGAGGGCAGATGGGCGAGCGAGCCGATCGTGGAGGTGCGCATCAGCGCCATGGTCTCGCCGACGGCCACCACGCGGGGCCCGGCCGACGCACGACCGCCCTCGGCCGGGACACTCATGCGCCGGCCTCGCGGGTGGTGACGCCGACGAACCTCGCCGCGCGCTCGGCCAGCTCCTCGAGGCTCCCGCCCCGGAGGGCATCGCCCAGCAGCGGCCCGCCCACGGAGACCGCCTCGGCCCCGGCCTGCAGCCAGGCCGCCGCCGCCTCGAGGTCCACTCCGCCGGAGGGGATGACGCGGATGCCGGGGAACGGTCCGCGCAGGTCCTTGAGGTAGCCGGGGCCCACCACAGAGGCCGGGAACACCTTGACCGCCGCCGCGCCCGCGGACCAGCCGGCGTGCAGCTCGCTCGGAGTGAGACCGCCGGACACGATCGGAATCCCGGACTCCGCAGCCGCTGCGAGCAGGTCCGCCCGGGTGATCGGGGTGACGATGTAGTGGGCACCGCGTTCGGCGGCGGTGCGCAGATCCGCCGGATCGGTGACGGTGCCGACGCCGATATCGAGCTGGTCCCCGAAGCGCTCCCTCAGGGCGGGCAGCTCGTCCAGGGTGCCGGGGGTGGACAGGGTCAGCTCGACGGAGCGGATCCCGGCGCCGGCGAGGGCCTCGAGCACGGGGGCGTACTGATCGGCGCGCTCGCCGCGGATCACGACGATCAGCCGGGCGGCGGCGGTGCGCTCGGGAAGGGACGGGCGTGTGGTGGTCATGACGGGTCTCCTTGGCGTTGCCGGAGTGCATGGCGGAATGGCCCGACCGGCGAAGTTTTGACATGCGAAACGGATGTTTCGATATACGTGACAGTCTACCAACGTCGCACGGATCGATCCGGGGACTCCCGCGACCACGTCGGCCACAATGGCTCTGTGACTCCAGCCAGCGCGACCATCGATACCGTCCTGACCCTGCTGCGCGGTGAGGAGCAGGATGAGGCCCAGCTCGAGCAGCTCGGCCTGGAGGCGCAGACGCTGCCGATCGGCGAGCTCGTCTACCTCGTGGAGACCCGCCCCGCGACCGAGGCTGCGCTGCTGTTCCGGGTGCTCGGCAAGACCGCCGCCCTGGCGGTGTTCGAGGCGCTGCCGGCGCATCACCAGGCCGAGCTGATCTCCGCGCTGCGCACCCAGCAGGTCGCCCACATCATCGGCGAGCTCGACCCTGACGACCGTGCCTCCCTGTTCGATGAGCTGCCGGCCTCGGTCGCCGAGCGGCTGATGCACGGCCTGGATGCCGCCGAGCGCGCGATGACCACCGCGGTCCTCGGCTATCCGCGCCACGCGATCGGTCGATACATGTCGCCCGAGGTGCTCACCCTGGCCCCCGGGCTCACCGTGAGAGAGGCGCTCGAGCATGTGCGCGCGCAGGCCGAGCAGGCCGAGACGATCTACCTGCTGCCCGTGGTGGATGATTCCCGCTTGCTGCTGGGCGTGGTGGGGCTGCGCCGCCTGCTGGTGGCCGACGGCGATGCGCTCGTGGGCGATATCGCCCACGTGCCGGTCAGCGCGACCGCGACCGATGACCGAGAGGATGCCGCGCGCCGCTTCTTCGCGGCGAAGCTGCTGGCCATGCCCATTGTGGACGGCGAAGGGCGGCTGGTCGGGATCGTGACCGTCGATGACGCCGTGGACATCATCGAGCGTGAGAACGCCGAGGATTCCGCCCGCACCAGCGGCTCCGAACCGCTGCCGCGCGCCTACCTCTCCACGCCGATCCTGCGCGTCGTGCGCAGTCGCATCGTCTGGCTGCTGGTGCTCGCGATCTCCGCGATCCTCACCGTCCAGGTGCTCGAGGTCTTCGAGGATCGGCTGGACCAGGTGGTGATCCTGGCGCTGTTCATCCCACTGCTGACCGGCACCGGCGGCAACACCGGAAACCAGGCCGCGACCACGGTGACCCGCGCGCTCGCCGTGGGCGAGGTGCGCGTGCGCGACCTGCCCCGGGTGGTGTGGCGGGAGCTGCGGGTGGGCACGGTGCTCGGCGTGGTCCTCGGAGCGCTCGGCTTCCTGGTCGCGGGCCTCGTCTACGGGTGGGCGATCGGCGCGGTGATCGGCACGACGCTGCTGTCGATCTGCGCCATGGCCGCGATCGTGGGCGGGATGATGCCGCTGATCGCGAAGCGGGTGGGCGCGGACCCGGCGGTGTTCTCCAACCCCTTCATCTCCACCTTCTGCGACGCCACCGGCCTGATCATCTACTTCACGATCGCGACGGCCGTGCTGGGTCTCTGAGGCCGACGGGCCCCTCGCCGAGCGGGCCCTTGACGCCTCCTGCGCGGCACCGCATACTGACTGGCACGAAGGTGTCGAAGCGCTTCGACTCCACCTGAGTGATCCCCTCCCTGAACTGACGGGGCGGTGAGTTCGATCTGATCGAAGCGCTTCGACTGATGGTGTGGAAGAGCTGATGAGGAGGTGCGGAGATGGCGACGATGAGTGATGTGGCGCGCGAGGCCGGCGTCGCGCTGAGCACCGTCTCCTACATGCTCTCGGGGGACAAGCCGGTCGCAGCCGCCACCCGTGAGCGCATCGAGCTCGCGATGCGGGAGCTCGGCTACCGCCCCAACGCGATCGCCCGCAGCCTCGCCAGTCGGCGCACCCGGATCCTCGCCCTGCACCTGCCGGAGTTCGATGTCTCCGCCGGCGAGACCGTCTTCGAGATCGTCCGCGGGGCGTACGACCGTGCCGCCGAGCGGGGCTACCTGCTCACCGTGTGGCCGATCGCCTCGCAGCGAGCCCCTCAGGAGCTCTCCGACCTGGTGGGTCAGGGGCACGCCGACGGGGTGCTGCTGGTCGAGGTGGCGCTCGACGATCCGCGGATCGAGAGCCTGCAGGACGCAGACGTCCCCTTCTTCTCCGTCGGCCGCAGCCGCGAGAGCGAGCAGCTGCACTACATCGACATCGACTTCGAGACCACCATCGCCCACGCGCTCGACGCGCTGGCCGATTCCGGGCACCGGGACCTGATGCTGATCGGCCGCTCCCGCGAGATGGAGGCCTCCGGCTACGGCCCCGCCGTGCGCTCCCATGAGGACTTCTCCCGCCTCGCCCAGGAGCGGGGCCTCGCACACCGCGAGTACGCCCTGGATCCCAGCCCGCAGGCAGGCCGCGAGCTGGCCCGCGAGGTGTTCACCGCCGGCCCGCGCCCGGATGCGGTGGTGGCGATGAACGATCTCGCCGTCGTCGGCTTCGTCAACGAGCTGCAGGCCATGGGACTGGACGTGCCCGAAGACCTCTCCATCGTCACCGTCGTCTCCTCCAAGCGCACGGCGTCGATGACCACCCCGAGCCTGGCCTCCTGGCGGGCACCGGGAGAGGAGATGGGACGACGGGCGGTCGACGGCCTGCTCGACCAGCTCGCCGACGCGAACGCCCCGCCCACGCAGGTGCTGGTCGTCTGTGCGCCGTTCGACGGCGGCTCGGTCCAGGACCGGCGCGTCGGCTGAGCGGCCACCCGCTCAGCACCGGCACCGCCCCGCACCACCCGCACCCCCCCCGCCCCCCGCACCTCCCAGAGGGCCCCACCCGAGGGTCCTTCCCACAAGGAAGTAGGAACTCATGAAGCGCAGGAATTTCACCACCCTCCTCACCGCCTCCGCCCTCGGCGCCGCCGCCCTTCCCGCCCTCAGCGCCTGCGGCGGCAGCGGCGGCGGCTCGGGTGACGGCACCTCGCTGGTCATCTGGCACTACGAGAACGAGGACTCCGCGATGGGTCAGGCCTGGGCGCTGGCCCAGGAGATCTTCGAGGAGAAGCATCCCGAGGTCACCGTCACCGTCGAGAAGCAGACCTTCGAGCAGCTGCAGAAGAACGCGACCATCGTGCTCACCGGCGACGACGTCCCGGATCTGATGGAGTTCAACAAGGGCAACTCCACCGCCGGGCAGCTCGCCGCGCAGGGCCTGATCGAGCCGTTCACCGAGATCGCGACCGAGAAGGGCTGGGATCAGAAGCTCTCCGCGAGCCTGCAGACCACCTCCCGCTACGACGAGTTCGGCCTGATGGGCTCCGGCGACTGGTTCGGCCTGCCCAACTACGGCGAGTACGTCTACGTCTTCTACAACCAGCGGATGTTCGACGAGGCCGGGGTCGCCGTCCCGACCACGCTCGAGGAGTTCGAGGACGTCCTGCAGACCTTCGTCGACAAGGACATCATCCCGCTGGCCGGCGCCGGCGCGGAGTACCCCGCCGGGCAGCTCTGGTACCAGCTCGCCCTCGCCCACGCCGACCGTGACTTCGTGGACGCCTACCAGCTCTTCGACGGGGAGGTCGACTGGGCGGCGGATCCGATCCTGGCCGGCGCCCAGCGCTTCGCCGACTGGGTCGCCAAGGGCTACCTCGCCGGCGACTCCGCCGGCCTGACCGCCGAGGACATGGGCACCGCCTTCATCTCCGGCACCTACCCGATCATGTTCTCCGGCTCGTGGTGGTTCGGCCGCCTGGTGGCGGAGATGACCGACGAGTGGGGGCAGTTCCTCTTCCCCGGCTCCGACCTCACCATCGGCTCCTCGGGGAACCTCTGGGTGGTGCCCGCCAACGCCGCGAACAAGGACCTCGCCTACGAGTTCATGGAGATCACCATGTCCCAGGAGGTCCAGGACCTGCTCGGGGCGAAGGGCGGCCTGCCGGTCGCGGGGGACACCTCGGCGATCGAGGACGAGAAGACCCGGGAGATGACCGAGAACTTCGCGGCCGTCAACGAGTCCGATGGCCTCGCGTTCTACCCGGACTGGCCCGTCGCCGGGTTCTACGACCAGGTCGTCAGCGCGATGCAGTCCCTCATCAACGGCTCCAAGTCTCCGGAGCAGGCGATGGCCGAGCTCGGAGAGGTCTACGCGACCGGTCGCTCCGACCTCACCGGTGAGTGAGACCAGCACAGTCACCCGGGCGGGCTGCAGCAAGCGGCCCGCCCTCCCCAGGGAGGAAGCATGTCCACCACAGTCGCCCCACCGTCGTCGACATCCGTCGCGCGACCCCCGCGGAGACGGCGCCCTCGCAGCGCCGCCGCCGGGTACTGGCCCTATCTGATCCCCGGTCTGCTCTCGTTCGGCGTCATCATCCTGGTGCCGTTCCTGCTGAACATCTGGTACAGCCTGCACAGCTGGAAGGGCGGGCTGTCGCCGAAGCGCTGGATCGGTCTGGACAACTACGTCGCGCTGCTGTCCGACGACGCGTTCTGGCTCTCGTTCCGCAACTCGCTGTCGATGATCGCGGCGATGGTGGTGGTCCCCACCCTGCTGGGCCTGCTGCTGGCCGCGGTGCTGTTCGACTACGTCGCCAAGCACTGGAACAGCAGGGTCGCCGCGTTCCTCCGCGCCACCTACTACCTGCCGCAGATCCTGCCGATCTCGGTGGCCGGCATCGTCTGGAACTGGATCCTGAACAGCCAGACCGGAGCGGTCAACGTGCTGCTGCGGGGGATCGGGATCGAGGCTCCGCCGAACTGGCTGGGCAGTCCCACCCTCGCCCTCGGCTCCGTGATGCTGGTGCTGATATGGATCCAGATCGGCTATCCCACGGTGATCTTCATGTCCGCCCTGGCGCGGGTGGATCCCGAGCTGTACGAGGCGGCCGAGCTCGACGGTGCCGGCTGGTTCGCCCGCTTCCGCGCCATCACCATCCCGCAGATCTCCCCGGAGACCTTCGTGATCGTTCTGACCTGCACCATCGCCGCCCTGAAGGTGTTCGCGCCGATCTACGTGCTCACCCGAGGCGGTCCTGAGGGGTCCACGCTGGTGCCCTCGTACTACTCGTTCCTGAACTTCTTCGACACTTCGCGGGTGGGCTACGGCGCCGCGATCGCGACGGTGCTGACGCTCATCATCATCATCGTCGCGGGCGGCATCCAGGTGCTCCAGAACCGCAGTGCCCGCAAGTCAGAGGAGGGCCGCTGAGATGGCCGCAGTGATCACCGGCAGCCCCGTCCCGTCGGACTCCACACCGTCGGACTCCACACCGTCGGACTCCACACCGTCGGACTCCACCCCGTCGGGTCCCGGCTCGTCGAGCTCCACCCCGACGGGCCCTGGCTCGTCAGGTGGCGCGTCCGTCGGGCGTCGGCGCAACCGCCACCAGCGGGGCC
>NZ_JBQDLF010000012.1:67491-75410 GCF_052095815.1 Brachybacterium sp.
GGCTCGTCAGGTGGCGCGTCCGTCGGGCGTCGGCGCAACCGCCACCAGCGGGGCCTGACCCGCTGGCTGGTGCTGGCCGGAGCGCTCCTGGTGGGGCTGCTCATGGTGGCCCCCTTTGTGCTCATGATCCTCAACGCTTTCAAGTCACCCGCGGACTACTCCGCCGGCGGGCCGCTGTCGCTGCCGCGGGAGATCTACCTCGACGGGATCATCGCGTTCTGGGAGCGCGTGAACTTCCCGATCAAGCTCTGGAACTCGCTCTGGACCTCGACCCTGGTCGCCGTGCTCGCGGTGCTGCTGTCCCTGCTGAACGCCTACGCGATCGGGGTGGGCAGGGTGAAGGGCCGGCTCTGGCTGGTGGCCCTGTTCCTGATGGCGAACATGCTCCCGCAGGAGGTGCTGATCTACCCCCTGTTCAACATGGCGCGGCAGGTCGGACTCACCGACAACCCGTGGTCGATCGTCATCATCTTCACGGTCGTCCAATCCGCGTTCGGCACCTATCTGCTCTCCTCCGTGCTGGGCACCTTCCCGCCGGCACTGCTGGAGGCGGCGCAGCTCGACGGCGCCACCCGCTGGCAGATCCTGTGGCGGATCGTCTACCCCGTGGTGCGCCCCACCATGTCCGTGCTGATGATCTTCTTCTTCATCTGGACCTGGAACGAGTTCTTCATCCCGCTGGTGATGCTCACCAGCAACGACAACCAGACGATCCCGATCGCGCTGTCCTCGCTCCAGGGTGACCGCATGCTCGACGTCCCCACCTTGAACGCAGGTGCGCTGCTGTCGCTGCTGCCGACGTTCATCTTCTTCCTCATCTTCCAGCGCACCCTCACCCGCGGCGTCACCGCCGGCGCAGTCAAATGACGCCCCACTACCCCGATTTCTGAGCAGAAAGGAGCGCTGACCATGCGCTTCACCAACGGATACTGGATGGACCGAGAGGGCTACACGGTCGAGCGTGGCAGCCAGGTCCACGACCTCCAGATCGACGACGAGGCCGGACGCCTCCGCGCCTTCGCTCCCGTCCAGCCCGTCCGGCGCCGCGGCGACACCCTGAACAACCCCCAGCTCACCGTCACCTATGAGGCCGTCGCCGACGGCGTGATCCGGGTGCGCGTGGAGAACCATCGCGGGGTGGCCACCCCGCTGCCCCGCTTCGAGATCGCTGCGGATCCCAGCTACCGCGGCACCGTCGAGTCCGCGGCCGACGGGCGGACCACGCTCCGCGCGGGCGACCTCACCCTCACCATCGGCGTCGGTGAGCAGTGGCAGGCGGACTTCAGCTCCGGCGGCCGCGCGCTCACCAGCTCGATGCGTCGCTCCCTCGCCCACGTGGTCGCACCGGACGGGCGCCACCACATGCACGAGCAGCTCAGCCTGCAGCCGGGGGAGAGCGTTTACGGGCTCGGCGAGCGGTTCGGCGCCTTCGTGAAGAACGGCCAGAGCGTCGACATCTGGAACGAGGACGGCGGCACCACCTCCGAGCAGGCCTACAAGAACGTCCCGCTGTACCTGACCTCCCGCGGCTACGGCGTGTTCGTCGAGGACACCGGCGGGGTCTCCTTCGAGGTCGCCTCCGAGATGACCACCCGCGTGCAGTTCTCCGTCGAGGGCCAGTCCCTGAGCTACCTGCTGATCGACGGTCCCACCCCCAAGGACGTGCTGCGCCGCTACACCGCACTGACCGGTCGGCCGCCGCTGGTGCCCGAATGGTCCTACGGGCTGTGGCTGTCCACCTCCTTCACCACCGACTACGACGAGGCCACGGTCATGTCGTTCATCGACGGGATGGAGGAGCGCGGCATCCCGCTGTCCGTGTTCCACTTCGACTGCTTCTGGATGCGCGGCTTCACCTGGACCGACTTCGTGTGGGACCCGGCGACCTTCCCCGACCCCGAGGGTCTGATCCGTCGGCTCCATGACCGGGGCCTGAAGGTGTGCGTGTGGATCAACCCCTACATCGCCCAGAAGTCGGTGCTGTTCGACGAGGGCCTCGAGCACGGCTACCTCGTGCGCACCACCGACGGGAACCTCTGGCAGACCGACCTCTGGCAGGCCGGGATGGCGCTCGTGGACTTCACCAACCCCGCCGCGGTCGCCTGGTACCGCGGCAAGCTCGAGGGGCTGCTGGACATCGGCGTGGACTGCTTCAAGACCGACTTCGGCGAGCGGATCCCGGTGCGGGACATCGCCTGGCACGACGGCTCCGACCCGGAGAAGATGCACAACTACTACACGCATCTGTTCAACCGCACCGTGTTCGACCTACTGGTGGAGCGCCAGGGCGAGGGCGAGGCGATCGTCTTCGCCCGCTCCGCGACCGCCGGTGGCCAGCAGTTCCCGGCCCACTGGGGCGGAGACAACGACTCCTCGCTGCCCTCGATGGGGGAGACCCTGCGCGGCGGCCTGTCCCTGGCGCTGTCCGGCTTCGGCTACTGGAGCCACGACATCGGCGGCTTCGAAGGGGCCCCGGATCCGACGGTGTTCAAGCGCTGGCTCGCCTTCGGCCTGCTCTCCTCCCACTCGCGCCTGCACGGCTCGAGCTCCTACCGGGTGCCGTGGGCCTTCGACGACGAGGCGGTGGAGGTGGCCCGGCGCTTCACACTGCTGAAGCAGCAGCTGGTGCCCTACCTGCAGCAGATGGCGCTGCAGGCGCATGAGCAGGGCACCCCGATCCTGCGCCCGATGGTGCTCGAATTCCCGGAGGACCGCACCTGCCACGCCATCGACACCCAGTACATGCTGGGCGACTCGCTGCTGGTCGCGCCGGTGTTCTCGCTCGACGGGGAGGTCGAGTTCTACCTGCCCGAGGGTCGCTGGACCTCCGTGTTCGACGGCACCGTCGAGACCGGCGGGCGCTGGCTGCGCCAGCAGCACGGGTTCATGACCCTGCCGCTGTACCTCCGCGAGGGCGCAGAGGTCGAGATCGACGTGGCCGCGCTCGACGCAGCGGCAGCCGACGTGGCCGCGATCGACAGCTGAGCCCCGGCACGTCTTCGCCCGCGTCGCCCGGGCCGGTGACGCCGGTCGATTCCGAGCCAGGTCAGCCCAGTTTGTGGCTCGGAATCGACCGCTCGCGGAAGATCAAGGCCGACGACGAGTGCCGAGACGATGCTCGGAGTTGGAAACGACTGCCTGTGGTACGGCTGTAATCTGCGCGGATGAGCCGCGTTACACAGAAGGTTGTCTGTTATGTCATCCGAGCGGAGAAGCTCCTCGTGTTCACCCACGATGAGCTGCCTCTGACAGTCACGGGTGTGCAGGTCCCGGCGGGCTCGGTGAAGCGTGGCGAGACGTTGGAGGCTGCGGTGCGGCGGGAGCTCACCGAGGAAACAGGGCTCCACGCGGCTGGGGTTCGCTTTCTCGGGTCGCAGGAGTATGACCTCCGTCCGATGCGTGATGAGCGCGCTGTGCGTCACTACTTCAGAGTCGAGGTGGACGAGTATCCAGCGGAGGAGAGGTGGTCCGGAGCTGAGCGTGACCCGTCGAGCGGCGGCGGGCCGGTCACTTGGACGTGCTGGTGGCTCCCTCTGCATGATGCTCACGTCCTCGCTGGAGGTTTCGGCGCACTCATCGGCAGAGCGCTGTCCGACTGAGCTCGGCATTGCGCAGCACAACGGTGAGACCGGTTCACGGAGGGCCGTTTATGGTGCGGGCTCTCGTGGCGTCAGCTCGGCTGGTCCAGCTGCCTCCGCACGGTCTTGCGGGCGTGGTCTGGCACGAGGTCCCGGCTGGTGCCGAGCCGAGCAATACCGTCGGCCGGGGTGCCGGAAAGCTGGATCAGTCCGGGGCCTGGTGAGCACGGCGGCAACGTCACTTCTCCGAGGGTGAGGGCTTTGCGCACGTCCTGCATGAGGTCCCGCGGGGCGCCAGGTGCTGGCTCCGCTCACTCCGAGGCGACCCACTCGGCCAGCTGCCCCGCCGAGACCTCGGCGAGCCACTTCTGCCACAGCGGCCCGAAGGTGATGCGGCGTGCGCCGAGCTCGGTCAGGGCGGACAGCGTGCCGGCACCGTGGCCCGTCACCGGCTGGGCGGTCACGTTGACCGGCACCGAGACCGCGCCGACGAGTGCGGTGACCTGCTCCGCGGTGGTCAGCCCGACGGGGTACACGGCGCGGGCACCGGCACCCTCCATCAGCTGGATGCGCTCGACAGCTTCCGCCAGCGGGTCCGGAAAGACGTCCGTGCCGAGCTTGACCGCATCGGTGCGTCCGTTGAGCACGAACGGCACCCCGGCGGCGTCGGCCGCACTGCGGGCTGCGGCGATGTAGTCGGCGTGCTCCTGCCGATCGCGGACCCGCTTCCCCTCCCCGTGGACTACGTCCTCGATGTTCGCTCCTGCGGCGCCGGCCTCGAGCAGACGCTCGATCAGCTCCTCCGGGTCCAGGCCGTAGCCGGATTCGACGTCCGCGCTGACGGGCACCTCGACGTCCCCGGTGATCCGCGCGACCACCGCGAGGTAGTCGGCGAAGTCCATGTTCTCGCCGTCGGCGCTGCCGAGGGAATCCGCCACCGGGTGGCTGCCCACGGTGAGTGCGCGGAACCCCGCCTGCACGGCGACCCGGGCGCTCCAGACGTCCCAGACGGTGGGAAGGACCAGCACCTCGCCGGAGTCATGCAGTGCGGCGAGCGTCGTGGCACGGTCAGCGGTGTGGGACATGGTGGCCTCCTGAAGGGTCGGTCCTGCCACCATAGGCGTCGCCGAAGAGGGCGGGAAGGTACCTGTCGATCGCGTTCTTCCCCGGACGAGAAGTGCTCCTCGATCACGGCGACGAGCAGCGGCAGCTCGGAGCAGCTCCAGCAGCTCACGGGGTCCGACTACGTCTGCGGTGATGATGCGGTCGGCGAGTCGATCCACCATGTGTACGGAGAAAGATTTCGGGAATACCGCCCGATAGACTTCGAAACCGTGCGCCCGAGGACGGGCGTCGACCACGCCCGCGAGCTGCCGGAGAGCGATCCCCATGACGCCCACGCCCCGTGAACGACTCCACCCGGAGACCGGTTGGCGGTTCCGCCGGGTGGCGCCGGACCAGGTGGACCGTGCCCTCGACTACGTGCCGTGGCCTGAGCTCGGTGAGGCGCAGGACGGCAAGGACGCCGATGCCCGCCCCGAGCAGGTGCGCCACGACGCCGCGAAGACCGGTCTGCGGCCATGGATCCTGCCCTGCGCGAACGCCTTCCTCCACGATCCCGCGCGGCATACGCAGCGACCGGACCAGCAGCCGCCCGTGGCCCTGACGCCGCAGACCCGGCACTGGACGACAGCGACTGGCAGCGGGTCGCCGTGCCCCACGACTGGGCGATCGCCGGGCCCTTCCTCGTCGACGGCCCTCACGGCGGCATGGGGCGCCTGGAGAGCTGGGGCGTGGGCTGGTACCGCCGCGAGCTCGAGATCCCGGTGGAGGACGCGGGCCGCTCGATCCACCTGGACATCGACGGGGCGATGTCCTATACGTCGGTGTGGCTGAACGGCTCCCTCGTGGGCGGCTGGCCCTACGGATACAACAGCTGGCGCCTGGACCTCACCCCTCACCTCGTCCCGGGCGGACGGAACCTGCTCGCGATCCGCCTGGACAACCCGCCCCGCTCGGCCCGCTGGTACCCGGGCGGAGGGCTCTACCGCAATGTCTGGCTGGTCAAGACCTCCCCGGTCGCCGTCGCGCACTGGGGCACGACGATCACCACCCCCGAGGTGGGCGCCGAGTCCGCTGTCGTGGAGATCGAGGTGGCCCTCGAGAACACCGGGTCGGATCCGGTCACCGTGCAGGTCACCACGGAAATCTTCGAGATCCCCGGTTCACCCGCCGAACACGATGCCCCCGCCGCGGATGGCGACCCTGTCGAGCACTGCGTCCCCGTCGGACAACGAGCCCTCGTCGAGCGCGGCGCCCCCGTCGCCCCCGTCGCCCGGATCGAGCCGGTCACCGTCGCCGTCGGGCCCGGAGCTGCGGCGAGAACCGCCGCGTCGGCCCGGATCGACGCGCCCTCCCTCTGGGTCCCGCCGCCCACCCAGCATCCCCATCGCTATCTCGCGGTCACCACGCTGCGCCGGGGCGAGGAGATCCTGGACCAGGTCGAGACGCCCTTCGGCGTGCGCCGGATCGAGTTCGACGCCGACGAGGGCCTGCTCGTGAACGGCGAGAAGATCCGGATCCAGGGGGTGAACAACCACCACGACCTCGGCGCTCTTGGCGCGGCGTTCCACGAGCGCGCCGCTGAGCGCCAGCTCGAGATCCTGCAGGAGATGGGGGCGAATGCGCTGCGCACGGCCCATAATCCGCCTGCGCCGGAGCTGCTGGATCTCACCGACCGGATGGGCATCCTGGTGCTCGACGAGGTGTTCGACTCCTGGTACGCGCGCAAGACCGATCTGGACTTCCACCTGATCTTCGAGGACTGGCACGAGGCGGATCTGCGGGCGATGATCCGGCGCGACCGCCACCACCCCTCCGTGATCCTGTGGGGGATCGGCAACGAGGTCGGCGAGCAGTACACGGACCAGGAGGGCGCCCTGGTCGCACGGCGACTGGTCGAGATCGCCCACGAGGAGGATCCCAGCCGCCTGACCACCACGGCCATGAACTACGCGAAGCCGCACATGCCCCTGCCCGCCGAGGTCGACGTCATCGGCATCAACTATCAGGGCGAGGGCATCCGGCAGGAGCCGGTGTTCGAGGGCACCGATCGGATCCGCACCCCACCCCAGTACGGCCGGTTCCGCGAGGCCTTCCCCGACACGCCGATCATGGGCAGCGAGACCTCCTCCGCGCTGTCCACCCGCGGCACCTACCTGTTCCCCGTCGCGGACGGGCAGAGCAACCCGGCACGGGACGGTGCCGGCGCGGACGACGCGACCTGCATGGTCAGCGCCTACGAGCTCCACGCGGTGGACTTCGGCTCCACCGCGGAGAAGGTCTTCGCCTCCCTCGAGCACTACCCGTTCGTGGCCGGTGAGTTCGTGTGGACCGGCTTCGACTACCTGGGCGAGCCGACCCCGTACTACAGCGCCCGCAGCTCCTACACGGGCATCGTGGACCTGGCCGGGTTCCCCAAGGACCGGTTCTGGCTCTACCGCGCGCACTGGCGGCCCGAGGTGCCCACTGCCCACTTGCTGCCGCACTGGACCTGGCCCGGCCGCGAGGGCGAGGTGACTCCGGTGCACGTGTTCACCTCAGGAGATGAGGCCGAGCTGTTCGTGAACGGGGTCTCCCAGGGCCGGCGCGCCATGCAGCCCGGTCAGTTCCGGCTGCGCTGGGACGAGGTGGTCTATGCACCGGGAGAGGTGCGGGTGCAGACCTACCGCGACGGTGCGCCGTGGGCCGTCGACGTCGTGCGCACTGCCGGCGCCCCCGCCCGACTCGCCCTCGCAGCGGACCGCGACCACATCGCTGCCGACGGTCGTGACCTGGCCTTCCTCACCGCGCGGGTGCTCGACGCCGACGGGATCGAGGTCCCCACGGCGGACCATCTGCTGCACTTCGCGGTGGCCGGGCCCGGCAGCTTGGTGGCCACCGACAACGGTGACCCCACCGACCTGAACGCCTTCCCCTCGCCGGAGCGCAGGGCCTTCAGCGGCAAGGCGCTGGCCATCGTGCGCGGCGAGGCCAGTGAGGGAGGCGCAGAGGGGGAACTCCGGATCACCGTGAGCGCGGCCGGGCTCGAGAGCGCGCAGCTGCGGGTGGCCCTGGCGGCGTTCGAGGGTACCGAGGGCGCAGGAGACATCGCGGGCTGA
The DNA here is from genome assembly GCF_052095815.1 of Brachybacterium sp. NCBI lineage: Bacteria > Bacillati > Actinomycetota > Actinomycetes > Micrococcales > Dermabacteraceae > Brachybacterium > Brachybacterium sp. The sequence continues at coordinate 75,230 of NZ_JBQDLF010000012.1, forward strand.
ACCCTCACGCTCCGTGCGAGTGGTGGCATGGGCCGACCATCGGCCCACCGGGACTTTGTACAGCACGATCCCGGTCGATTCCGAGCCAGCTAGGGGGGGGTTGGTGGGCGGGATACTACCGGTTAGCCGGGGTGATTAGGCGGGGGGCGCGGGGATCCGGGGGGGGGGCGGGCCCGGGGGG
>NZ_JBQDLF010000012.1:75420-97219 GCF_052095815.1 Brachybacterium sp.
CCCCCCCGCCCCGTGGGTGGGGTGGCTGGGCCCCCCCATCGCCCCCCGGGTATTTTTTACAGACCTATCCGGGTCTTTTCCGCCCCAGATGGTTGGCGATTCTGGCTCGGAATCGACCGGGATCGCGTGGATGATGCCGCGGACGGCGCCGGAAACGGGGGTGGGCCGGCCCCGGGGCCGGCCCAGGGGGATCGCCCGCGATGCCGGCCCACGGCGCGGAGCCATAGCCCCCGCCGAACAGGCCTACTTGCTGAAGCCCGCCGTCAGGCCGCTCACCAGCTGGCGACGGCCCGCGATGTACAGCACCAGGATGGGCAGCGCGGAGAGCATCACCGCGGCCAGAACGGCCGGGATGTTCACCGTGAACTCGCCCTGGTAGGCCCACAGCGACAGCGGCAGCACACGCTTGTCAGAGCTCTGGGTGAGCACCAGCGGGAACAGGAATCCGTTCCACACCTGCAGCGCGTCATAGATGCCCACGGTGACCACAGCCGGCTTCGCCAGCGGCAGCACCAGCGAGCGGAACATCTGCCAGTCGTTGGCCCCGTCGATGGTCATCGACTCGTACAGCTCCTTGGGAACGTCCCGCAGGAAGTTCGTCAGGATCAGGATGGTGATCGGGATCGCGAAGGCGATCGAGGGCAGGATCAGCGCCCACAGGGTGTCGTACAGCCCCAGCTGCACGATCAGGTAGTAGATCGGGATGATCGTGGCCTGCAGCGGGATCGCGATGCCCATCAGGAACAGTTTCTGACTGAACTTCGCCAGTCGGGTGCGTGAGCGCACGATGACGTAGCTGGCCAGCAACGAGGCGGTCACCACGGCGACCACCGTGATCACGGTGACGAACACCGAGTTCGCGAAGTAGCGCATGAAGTCGTTCTCGAGCACGTACCGGAACGGCTCGAGGGTGAACTCGGAAGGCAGCGACAGCGGGTTCGAGGAGAAGTAGTCCTCGCGCGGTCGGACGCTGGTGACGACGATGTAGTAGATCGGCACCAGGATCACCAGCAGCCAGGCGAAGCCCAGCAGACCACCGATGACATTGGGGGAGCTGTGTGTTCTCGTGCTCATCTCAGGCGCCCTCCATCTGGCTCTCCATGCGATCCGCGCCGGAGACGCGGTTGAGGATCAATGACAGGGTCAGCCCCACGACCACCAGGATCACGGCGATGACGCTGGCCGGACCCATTTCGTAGGAACGGAATCCGGTGAGGTACATGTCCAGCGGCAGGATGCGGGTGGCGTTGCCGGGCCCGCCGCCGGTCAGGATGAACACGAGGTCGAAGTAGGTCAGCGAACCGACCAGCATCAGGGTGGAGCTGGTGACGATGGTGTACTTCAGCTGCGGCAGGGTGACGTTGAAGAACTGCCGCACCCTTCCGGCGCCGTCGAGCGTGGCCGCCTCGTACATCGAGGTCGGGATCTGCCGCACACCCGCCTGGTACAGCAGCGAGTGGAAGGGCACGAACGACCACGAGATCACCATGATCAGGGTGTAGAACGCGAAGGTCGGCGAACCCAGCCAGTCCTGGCTGAGGAAATCCAGGCCGAAGGCGCGGGAGATGCCGAAGTTTGGGTCCAGCAGCGCCTTGAACGCGATGCCGGTGGCCGCTGCGGAGAACAGCAGCGGCAGGAAGTACAGCACCGAGAACACTTCGCGGTAGCGCTGGTGCCCGGCCATGAACACGCCCAGCAGCAGGCTCAGCGGGAACTGCACCGCATAGCTCAGCACCGTCATCAGCAGCGTCAGCCACATGGCATTGAGGGTCACGGGGTCCTGGAACACCTGGAACCAGGCGGCGAGGCCCGCGAACTGCGGTGTCCCCAGACCGTCCCAGGCGAAGAACGAGAGCACCACCACGCCCGCCAGGGGCACCAGTGCGAACACTCCGAAGAAGCTCAGAGCGGGGACCAGCAGCCAGTTGCTGGGTCCGGTGCTCAGACGGCGACGACTGCTGGAGCGGCCGACGCTCCCGCCCGGGTGGGCCGACGAGGGCGAGGTGCCCTCGTCGGCCGAGGCGGTGGCCTCGGCGCCAGCGGTACCGGTGCGGGGTGCGTGCGACTGCCCGGCGGTCATGCCGACAGGGTCGCGTTCATGTTGGACACGAATTCCTCGGGCTGGATCTCTCCCAAGAAGATGCGGGAGAGGTTGTTCAGCAGTTCCTGCGCGGGGGCCGGGGCCAGGGCCTGGTCCCAGGACAGCTGGAAGTGCGGAGCGTTCAGCACCATGTCGTAGGCGAAGGACAGGAAGGCCTCGTCGTCCAGCCCGCCGAAGGAGTCCTCGAGTCCGGCGACCGCCGGGATCGCGCCCATGGCCAGGAAGTTGTCGACCATGTCCTGGTTGAGGTTGAACTCATTGAGGTACTGGATCGCCAGCTCCTGGATCTCCGGCTCGGCCGCGGCCGAGACCGACCAGTAATTGGCCGGATTGCCGACCACGTTGGCCGGATCGCCCGCACCGCCGTCCTTCGCCGGGAAGTTCAGGAATCCGAGGTTCCCCTCGGCGACGAAGTCCGGGGCGTCCTGCTTGAAGGTGCCGTAGACCCAGCTGCCCTGCAGCAGCATTGCGGCCTTGCCGGTGTGGACCAGGGCGGCGTCGGCCCCGGCGTCGGCGGCGACCGAGCCGTAGGCGTCGCCGAAGGCACCGGCGTCCTTCAGCTCGATGATCGCCTCGAGCGCTGAGGTGATCGCCGGATCGGACCAGGCGTCTGCCTCGCCCGCGATGACCTTCTGGAAGACGCCCTCGCCACCGATGCGGTCGGTGAGGTACTGGATGTACATCAGTTCCGGCCAGATGCTCTGGCCTGCCAGGGAGAGTGGGGTGATGCCGGCGGCGGAGAAGGTCTCCACCGCGGTCATCAGCTCGGCCCAGGTGGTGGGCGGGGTGACGGAGTGCTCTTCGAACAGGGCGGTGTTGTAGTAGAGAATCACCGGCTGGGTGTCGTTGTTGGGGACGCCGTACTGGGCGCCGTCGACCTGACCGACCTTCGCGATCGACTCGATGGTGCGCGAGAGCACGTCATCGACCTTGCCGGAGAGGTCCACCACCGAGTCATTGGCGACGTAGTCGGCCAGAGTGCCGCCGGCCCAGTTGAAGATCAGGGTAGGGGCGTTGCCGGACCCGATCGCGGTGCGGATCTTCTCCTTGTAGGAGTCATTGGCGAAGAACTCCACGGCGAAGGGGTTGTCGGAGTTCGCCTCGTCCCAGGCATCGAAGGACGCCTGGTAGGTGTCCTGCTTGGCACCGGTCAGCGCCCAGACCGAGAGGCTCGACGGAGAGCCGCCGCCTCCGCCGGGCTGGGTGCCCCCTCCGCAGGCGCTGAGGACGGCGAGGGACGGGATCGCCAGGCCGAGGCCCGCGAGAGTCGCGCGGCGGGTGGGTTGCATCATTGCTGCCTCCAGGATCACGGACCGACAATTGACTGAAATGTTTCGGAAACTAATGTCGGTGTCGTTAAGTTAATCCCTCTTACTGCCACAGGTCAAGCGGGAGGGGGAGCATTCGCGTCTCAACCCGTCGTGACGTGCGCACAGCGCGTCGGGGTGTCGGCGGAGAGGCGCGCCGCGGGGCCCTGGGAAGGGAAGAAAACTTTCGCGGGAAGCAGTGTGGGCGGTGCAGTCCGGACAGGTGGAGGCGAGAGGCCGACGGGCTGCGGACTCCTCGGCGCGCCCTGCGCGCAGAACGATCCCGGTCGATTCCGGGCCAGGTCGGTGGGGCATGTGGGTGGGTATAGACAGGGATCGGGAGGAGGGCGCGGCGACAAGGGTGGCGCGGGCCGCGCGCCGCGTGCCGGGGCGGGGCGGCGCCGGTCGCTGGGCGCCGGTCAGGTGGGGTCAGGCGCGGCCGGTGAGCTCCCGGGCCCGCTCCTGTGCGGTGATCGCCAGTTCCACGGCCTTGAAGGCGTGCTCCTGGGTCATGGCGTTCTCGGTGCGGTTCAGCACGTCCAGGATCAGCTCCCCGAAGAAGGGGTAGCCCACCTCGCCGGTGGCGTTCATGCGGTGCTCGCCCTCGCCGTCGACCAGGATCACCTGGCCGCCGCCGTTGTCGGTCGTGACGTCGACGTACTTGCGCAGCTCGATGTAGCCCTCGGTGCCGAGGATGAACGTGCGACCGTCACCCCAGGTGCGCAGCCCGGCGGGGGTGAACCAGTCCACGCGGACGAAGCCGGTGGCGCCGCTGGAGAGCGCGATGTGTGCGTCGCCGTAGTCGTCGAGCTCGGGGTGCTCGGGGTTGCCGAAGTTGCCGATCGAGCTGGAGAGGATCTCGGCATCGTCGGAGCCGGTGAAGGCGAGCATCTGCTCGAAGTTGTGGCTGCCGATGTCGGTGAGGATGCCGCCGTAGCGGGCGCGCTCGAAGAACCAGTCGGGACGCGAGGACGGGTCCCCCATGCGGTGCGGGCCCATGCCCTGGACCTGGAGGACCTTCCCGATCGCGCCGCGGTCGATCAGCTGACCGGCCAGCACGGCAGCCTCGACATGGATCCGCTCGGAGTAGTAGACGGCGTACTTCTTGCCGGTCCGCTCGACAGTATCGCGGGCCTGAGCAAGCTGCTCGCGGGTGATCAGCGGGGTCTTGTCGGTGAAGTAGTCCTTGCCGGCCTCCATCACGCGGATCCCCAGCGGGGCGCGATCGACGGGCACTGCGGCGGCGGCGACAAGATGGACCTCGGGGTCGGTCAGGACCTGCTCTTCGCTGGTCGCGACCTCGACCTGGGGGAACTTCTCCTTGAACGCGGCGGCGCGCTCGGGCTGGGGGTCGTAGACCCACTTCAGGGTGCCGCCGGCGTCCAGCAGGCCCTGGGTCATCCCGCCGATGTGGCCGTGGTCGAGGTGCATCGCGGCGAAGACGAACTCGCCGGGCTCCACGACAGGCTTCGGCATCGAGTCCGGGGCGTAGTTGGCTCCTTCGGAGACAGCCATGGGGAGGTCCTTTCGGTGGAGGGGGCGGCAGGACGGCATCGGCCGCCCCGGGCCCAGGCGGGCCGGCGTCGGACCGCGCCATCGCGGGGCGGTGTCGCCAGTGGCGCCGCTGGGTGGCTACCGGGTCAGTGTCATGCATCACGCTCGCCGTCGCCGCTATATGCCGGATGTTGCCAGGTTCGGGCAGGGGCTGGAGGGAGAGCAGGGATTCTGTGGCAAACAGTCGGACCGAGCCGGGGAACCAAGGTCTGACCAGGGGTTGGAGTCGCGTGTGCAGAAGATGCTGGCCTATGATCCGGCTGGACTCTCCGAAGCACCCGCTCCGACGTCCAGCGACACATGTCGCTCAGCGCCTCCGTCAACGGCGACGGCCAGGAGCTCGCAGCACCCGCAAGTCCACCATTCCCCCGGGTCCTCAGGGATCCACGTCCGAAGGAGCCCTCGTGCCCTGGTCGACCTCTCTGCCTGCCTCGGCGGTGCCCGTCAGGCTCCGCCGCGCCTGGACGATCCTGCTGACCGTTCTCCTCAGCATCGCGCTCCTCCCCGGTCTCGGCGCCGGACCTGCGCATGCCGAGCCGCTGGACAAGGCACAGCCCGGGCTGCTCTCCGTCACCGATGCGCGCCGCGCACTCTCCACCATGGCGGTCGATCGCAACGGTGCCGACTCCGGATACCACCGCGACCACTTCTACAAGTCCTGGCGTGTGGTCACCGCACAGAAGGGCAGCAGCCGCGGATTGCGCAGCTGGTACGGATGGGATTCGTACACGGCGAGCAGCTGGAAGGAGCCGGATGTGACCCGCGCTCTCGCCCCGAAGAAGGGCTGCGACGCCCGCGAGATCACCTTGATCCGGGACGCCGTGAACGGCGACGTGCGCTGGAACGCGGGTGACTGCAGGGTCACAGGCGGCCGCTGGTACGAGGCCTATGCCGGCAGGACCACCACCGATGCCTCCTCCCTGGACATCGAGCACATCGTGGCGATGCAGGATGCCTGGAACAACGGCGCCAAGGGCTGGCACGCGGACCAGCGCCTGCAGTTCTCCCATGACCCGCTGGTCCTGGCCGCCGTCTCCGCGTCGGAGAACCGCTCGAAGGGGTCTCGGGGCCCCGCGCAGTGGAAGCCGAGCAACAAGGCGGCCTGGCCCGCCTACGCCCAGCGCTACATCTCGATCAAGAGCAACTACGACCTGACCCTCTCCAGCGAGGCCGAGCGCACCGCGCTGTGGCAGATGATCGGCGGCGCGCCGGCACCGTCGAAGCCCAGCACTCCCGCGGGACCGTTCAAGGACGTCCGGCACGGCCAGGAGCACTATCAGGCGATGGCGTGGATGAAGTCCGCGAAGATCTCCACCGGGTGGTCCGACGGCACGTACCGACCCCTGCAGCCGGTCAACCGGGATGCGATGGCGGCGTTCCTCTACCGGATGGAGGGATCCCCGAAGGTGTCCCTGCCGAGCCGGTCCCCGTTCCGGGACGTGAGGCCGGGTCAGGAGCACTACACGGCGATCATCTGGGCGTATCAGAAGGGCATCACCACCGGGTGGGACGACGGGACCTTCCGGCCCACGCAGGCCATCGACCGTGATGCGATGGCGGCCTTCCTCTACCGATTCGCCGGGAAGCCCGCCTACTCCGCGCCGACCAGGTCGCCGTTCACGGACGTGCGACCGGGTCAGATGTTCGCGCGCGAGATGGCATGGATGAAGTCCACGGGGATCTCGACAGGCTGGTCCGACGGCACGTATCGGCCGGCCCAGCCCGTCAAGCGCGATGCGATGGCCGCATTCCTGCACCGGTACTCGCAGAAGTTCTGACCGGCCCAGCAGCAGGGACGCGGAGCGCCCGGTCGTCGACCAGGTGGAGCCGCGCCCCTGCTGCTAGCGTGCCGCGCGTGGACCTCTTCACCCTCAGCTGGACGGCGCTGCGCAACGCTGCGACCGCGCTTCCGGACGCCGCCCTGGATCGTCCCTCCGGCTGCCGCGGCTGGCTGGTGCGGGATCTGCTGTGCCATCTGGTCCTCGGTGCGCAGGATGTGCTGATCGCCCTCGCGACTCCGGCGGAGACGGCGCCCACGGCGGACGCTCTGAGCTTCTGGACCCCTCGACCGATCCCGCCCGACGGGCAGGGCCACGATCCGCGGGCCGCCCTGACCGTGAGGCTCGCCGCCGCCTACGAGGACCCCGCCCTGCTGCGCGGCCACCTCGAGGACGTCGGCGCTGCCGCCGGGCGCGCCGCCCTGCTCGCCCATCCTGACCTGCCGGTCTCCACGCACGGCAAGACTCTGACCGTGCGCGACTATCTCAGCGCTCACGTGCTCGAGTGGACCCTGCACCACCTCGATCTGATCGAGCACTCAGGCCCGATCGAGGGGACTGCGGGCGACGGAGGACCTGTCGCGGGCCCACCGGCCGCGTCCTCGGCCGCCTCGCGTGACATGGTCGAGCGGCGACTGCGGCTGCGCCTGCCGGAAACCTGGACCGACGCCGACGCGCTGCGGATCGCGACCGGCCGACGTCCCGCCACGGAGGCCGAGCAGGCAGAGCTCGACGCCCTCGGTCCGCGCGGGCAGATGCTGCCGCTGTCCTTCGGCTGAGCACCCACGCCCTTCGTCACGGTCAGTCGCGGCCGTGACCTCGCACAACTCCGCTGCACGGGCGCCCCACGCCGGGTCTATCGTGGGAGGCCACTCCATAGGCGGTGCCCGCGCACACCGCGTCCGGATCCGGTGCTCCGCGGCGGGCACAGGAAAGGCTCACCGTGATCGACGTCCTCGAGGGGAGCCCGCTCCTCACGCTGTTCCTGGTCGTCGCCACGGGTGCCCTGCTCGGCGCGATCCCCTTCGGCCGGATCCGCCTCGGCGCCGCCGGTGCGCTGTTCACGGGTCTCGCGCTCTCCGCGATCGCCCCGCACCTCGGCGCGGGCATGGAGATCGTCCAGACCCTGGGCCTGGCGCTGTTCGTCTACACCGTCGGGATCTCCGCCGGTGCCGCCTTCTTCGGCTCCCTGAACCGTCAGCTCCCGCTGCTCGCGGCCGCCACCCTCAGCACCGTGCTCGCCGCGGCCGCGACCCTCGTGCTCGGCCAGGTGCTGGGCCTGACCCGAGACCTGTCGCTCGGCCTGTTCACCGGCGCGCTCACCGCTGCCCCCGCGCTCGATGCCGCCTCGCGCCTGACCGGCACCTCCGGCCCCTCGGTGGGCTATGCCTTCGGGTACCCGATCGGTGTGATCGTCGGGATCGTGCTGGTCTCGAGCATCGTCACCCGCGCCTGGCCGGGACGGAAGGACACCCCGGCGCTGGCCGGCACCAGCCTGGCCTCCACCACCGTGCGCGTGCAGCATTCGGTGAACCTGAGGGATGTCCCGCAGTGGCACCAGCAGCAGGTGCGCTTCTCCTACCTGCGCCGCGACGACAGGGTGCGGGTGATCGTGCCGGGAGAGGATCTGCTGGTCGGGGACGAGGTGGTCGCCGTCGGCCTGCCCGATCAGGTCGAGGCCGTCACCGCGGTGCTCGGCGAGACCAGCGACCGGCACATCGCGCATGACCGCTCGCTGGTGGAGTTCACCCGGCTCACCGTCTCCAACCCGGACCTCGCCTCCCGCTCGATCGCCGAGCTGAACCTGCCGGTGCGCTTCGGCGCGGTGGTCACCCGGGTGCGGCGCGGCGACCTCGAGCTGCTGGCCCGCGACGACCTCGTCCTCGAACCGGCCGACCGCCTCGCCGTGGTGGTGGACCGCAGCCGCCTGGATGCCGTCCACGCCTTCCTCGGCGACTCGGACCGCAAGGCGGGAGAGCTCGACGTGCTCTCCCTCGGGCTCGGCCTGATGCTCGGCGTGGCGCTGGGCCTGGTGAGCCTCCCGATGCCCGGCGGCGGCAGCTTCTCCCTGGGCCCGGCCGCGGGCCCGCTGCTGGTGGGAATGGTGCTCGGCGCCCTGCGCCGCACCGGCCCGGTGGTGTGGGCGCTGCCGGGCAGCGCCAACCGCACGCTGCGCCAGCTGGGACTGCTGCTCTTCCTCGCCGGGCTCGGCCTCACCGCCGGACCGGCGGTCGCCGCGATGCTCGCCTCACCGACCGCATGGCGGGCGGCGGTGCTCTCCGCAGTCGTCGCGACGCTCGGCTGCCTCACCCTGGTGATCGCCGGACGCTGGGTGCTGGACCTCTCGGCCCCGCGCGCTGCGGGCGCGGTGGCCGGCTTCCTCGGGCAGCCGGCGGTGCTCGAGGCCGCCAACGCCCGACGGGCCGACGAGCGCATCGAGGCCGCCTACGCCACGCTGTTCGCCTTCTCCATCGTGGTGAAGATCCTGCTGGTCCCCGTCATCTGGAACCTGTGACGCGGCAGCGCCCGTGACCCGTCGGACCCGGGTCCCGTCGGCCCCTTGACCCGCGCGCGCAGGGCCATGGAGTCCTCTACGCGTGGGTGGAGCCGATGATCGACTCGCCCTCCTGCGACCGCACCGAGGCGGTCTTCTCGAAGAAGTGCGGGGCCCGCTGGACGAGCGTGCCCGCGTGGTACCAGGGGTCCTCGGGCAGGATCGGCAGATCGATCGTGCGGCGTTCGATCGCCGCGGCGTAGATCGCGGTCACCAGCTCGATCGCGTCCTTCCCCGCCTGCCCGTCGATCAGCGGGGCCCGCTCCTCCCGGAGCGCGGCGAGCACATCCCCGATCTGCCCGGCATGGCCGGTGTGCGCGAGCGGGACCTGCGCCGCGGCGAGCGCCTCGAGCTCCCGGACCAGCTCCCGGTTCCCGCCGGTCTCGGGGAAGCCGTTGGGGCGGGGAGTCTCCGCCGCGACCGTCCAGGGCTGGGAGATCCGGGCATGCTCACCCTGGATCACGACCTCCTGCTGCTCGCCGTGATGGACCACCGAGCTGGTCAGCTCCGCCAGCCCCCGCTCGTACTGCAGGATCGCCGCGGAGAGATCCTCGACCTCGGCGTTGTCGTGCCCGGCGTTGGTCATCATCGCCGCGACCGCCTGGGGACGGCCCAGCAGCCACAGCGTGAGGTCGAGGTGGTGGATCGCGTGGTTCAGCGTGGGCCCGCCGCCCTCGGAGGCCCAGGTCCCGCGCCACCACAGGTCGTAGTAGGAACGGCCACGCCACCACGCCGAGGCGATCCGGGCATGGGCGATGCGGCCGATCCTCCCCGTCTCGAGCACGGCCTTCAGCTGGGCCAGATCATCCCGGAAGCGGTTCTGGGCGACCACCGAGAGGAGCCTGCCGGAGCGTCGCTGCGCGTCGAGCATCCGGTCGCACTCCTCGAGCGAGGGCGCCATCGGCTTCTCCACGATCACATGCACCCCGGCCTCGAGCGCCTCCACGGTCAGCGCGCAGTGCGTGCCCGGCGGAGTGGCGATCGAGACCAGGTCCAGGTCCTCCGCGGCGAGCATCGCGCCCGCTGTGTCGTAGACCCGCGCCCCGTCCGGGCCGTCCAGGCCATGCGCGGCGCGGGAGGCCTCGGCCTTGGCCGGATCGATATCTGCGAGGCCGACGATCCGCACCTCGTCCGGGAACTCGAGATAAGCGGCCAGATGGGCGCGGGAGATGTTCCCGATGCCGATGATGCCGATGGAGAGCATGGAGGAGGTGCCTTTCCGGCGGGGTGACGGGTCTACGAGCGGACGGGACGGCGGGTGAGCGATCTGGCGGGACTGCGGGAGGGCGATCCCCGCTCCCGCAGTCCCTCGGGGTGGTCGGTCAGGGCGCGGAAGGCGCGAGCGAGAGCAGGGCGACCGCCTCCGGGCGCTCGCAGGTGCTCGCGATCTCCACCCGGGTCCCCGAGTGCGCGGACTCGAGCACCGCGTTCATGGTCTCCAGGACGTGCTGACCGAGCTGGCCGCTGGCCCGCAGCTGCTCATCGCGCATCGCCATGTCCTGCAGCCCGATCCCGCGCGAGGCGCCCTCGTAGCCCGCCGAGACGGGAAGCACCTCCCAGTCCTTGCCGTCGAGGCGTCGGATCGAGACCTCGCCGGCGAAGTGGTTCGGGTCGGGGACCGCAAGCGTGCCCTGGCTGCCATGGATCTCGATGGGGTGGATCGAGGTCGCGACCGCGTCGAAGCTCATCACCAGCGTGGACAGCGCCCCGGACTCGTGGACGAGCACCCCGGTGACGTGGGTGTCGGTGCTGACCGGGATGGACTCCCCGGCGCGAGGGCCGGAGCCGATGGTGCGCGTGTCCCGTGCGCGGCTGGCCGCGCCGATCACCGCGGCGACCGGGCCCAGCAGGGTGACCAGCGCATGGATGTAGTACGGGCCCATGTCCAGCAGCGGACCGCCGCCTGGCTTGTAGTAGAAGTCGGGCTGCGGATGCCAGCGCTCGTGGCCGGGGCAGACCATTGTGGCGGTGGCGGCGATGGGCAGGCCGATCAGGCCCTCGTCGATCGCGGCGCGGGCGGTCTGGGTACCGGTGCCCAGCACCGTGTCGGGCGCGGAGCCGATGAGCACTCCCGCGTCCGCGGCGGCGGCGAGCACCGCCTGCCCCTCCTCGGTGGTGACCGCGAAGGGCTTCTCGGAGTAGACGTGCTTGCCCGCAGCGATCGCCTTCAGATCGATCTCGGCATGCGCCGCGGGGATGGTCAGGTTCAGCACCGTGTCCACCTCGGGATCGCTGAGCAGCGCATCGACGCTCAGGGCGCGCACGCCCTCATGCTCAGCGGCGACTGCCTCCGCGCGTGCCGCGTCGAGATCCGCGACCGCCACCAGTTGCACATCCGGGAGGTGCCCGAAGGTCGCCAGGTACTGGGCTGCGATGACGCCGCAGCCGATCATGCCCACCTTCATCGGGTCGCCTCCGCCTTCACGTGGTCGCCGTAGGGCTGCTCGGAGCCGCGGGCGGCCCAGAGCATGCCGCGCTCGATCACGGTGCGGACGTTGGGATCCTCGAGCACCTCGACGCGGTGGCCGGGGGTGGAGACGAAGATCCGGCCCTCGCCCCACTGGCGGGTCCACAGCGCGGGCGAGGTGATCTCACGGTGCCAGGGGTCCCACTCGCGGACCTTCTGGGTGGTGGTGGCGAGAACATCGCAGTAGTCGTCCGCGAGCACCCAGTACTGCTCGGTGACCAGGTCGAAGTCGGTGATTCCCTGGGTGATGGGGTGCTCTGCGGCGGCGGGGAGCATGTTCACCGTGTACGGCACGTAGTTGTCGGCCTGCTCGCCCGTGCGCTCGTCAGGGTGCTTGCCCGGGTGGCAGCCGAACTGGCCACCGATCAGGGTGAGGTAGTCGGACTCGTTGCGGTAGGAGTCGGCGATGCCGCCGTGCCAGCCGGCCATGCCGGTGCCCGCTTCGATCGCGGCGCGCAGCCCTTCGAACTGGGGCCGCTCGATGGAGTTCATGGTGTTGCACTGGACGATCAGGTCGACCGTGGCCATGTACTCCGCGGCGGCGTAGATCGCGGGGGAGTCCTCGATCCGGACCGTGAAGCCGTTCTCCTCGAGGAAGGGGATGAACAGGTCGGTGGCCTCGACGGGCTGGTGCCCGTCCCAGCCGCCGCGGACGACGAGGCAGGTGCGAGTGGTGGTCATCAGGCGGTCTCTTCCGTGGTGGGGGTCGTGGTGGTGGTCATGTTCATCGGGTCGATGCGGGTCCAGCTGCTGCCGCTGCTGGAGCTGGTCTCGACCGCGGCGAGGACGTGCTGGACCTGCAGCGCCTCCTCGAAGGAGGGGGAGGGGTCGGTGCCCTCACCGATCGCGGTGACGAGGTCCGCGATCTGGTGGGTGAAGGTGTGCTCATAGCCCAGGCCATGCCCGGTGGGCCACCAGGCCGCGGCGTAGGGGTGCTCGGGCTCGGTCGTGAGGATGCGGGTGAAGCCCTGACGTCCGGCCGGGGCCGTCGCGTCGTAGACCTCGAGCTCGTTCATCCGCTCGAAGTCGAAGGCGATCGAGCCGTCGGCGCCGTTGATCTCCACACGCATCGCGTTCTTGCGGCCCTGCGCCATCCGGGTGGCTTCGAAGGAGCCGAGCACACCGGTCTCGAAGCGGGCGGTGAACAGGGCGACATCGTCGACCGTGACGTTCTGGCGCTCGGCGGAGGCGTCACCCTTGCCGCCGAGACCCTGCGCGGTGCCGGCTGCGGGACGGGTGGCGACCACTGTCTCCAGGGTGCCGGAGACCGAGGCGATCTGCTGCCCGGTGAGCCACTGGGTGAGATCGATGATGTGCGCGCCGATGTCGCCGAGCGCTCCGGAGCCGGCCTTCTCCTTGTCCAGCCGCCAGGTCATCGGGGACTCCGCATCGGCGAGCCAGTCCTGGAGGTACTGGGCACGGATCTGGCGGATCTCGCCGACAGCACCCTCGCTGATCAGCTGGCGGGCGTAGGCCAGCGCCGGGGTGCGACGGTAGGAGAAGCCGCAGAGCGATCTGGCGCCCTTCGCACGCGCCTCGACTGCGGCGGCAGTCATCTCCGCGGACTGCTCGACCGAGTTCGCCAGGGGCTTCTCGCACAGCACGTGCTTGCCCGCCGCGAGCGCGGCCATCGCGATCTCGTAGTGGGTATCGCCCGGGGTGCAGATGTCGATGACATCGATCTCGGGATCCTCGATCACGTCCTGCCAGCGGGTGGTGGTCTGCGCGAATCCGTAGCGCTCGGCGGCGGCGACCAGGGAGCTCTCCGTACGCCCGGCCAGGGTGCGCAGCTGCGGGGTGAGCGGCAGGTCGAAGAAGCGGTGGGCATTGCGCCAGGCATGGGAGTGGGCGGCGCCCATGAAGCCGTAGCCGATCATGCCGACGTTCAGGGTGCCGGTGCGGGCTTGCGTCGTGGTCATCGGTGAAGCACTACTCCTGAGTGAAAGTTTCGGACGGAATGAGTCTCGCCTGTGAGGCGTCCGGGACGCGGGCGTCCGCAGTCGAAGCTGGCGCAAGGAATCGTTACGACCAGCGTTCTGAGCCTATGACAGCGCATTCCTGGACGCTAGGGCCGTCCCGGGATGCTGTGTACTCACCCTATCGGAGAGAGGCTGTTGACCCCATGATCCCCCCTGTCGTACGCTCGCGCCACCGAAAGCAACCGAAAAGGTTGCTAAACCTAGATCGAAAATGCCTCCGGGACGCAGACGCGGGGAGCGGGTCGACGTCGTCGTCGCCTCGCCCACCGCAACCGTCACGGGCCGTGCGAAGGAGCGTCATGACCATTCCGCTGTGGAATGACCGGAGCCTCAGCACCGAGCAGCGCGTCGACGCGCTGCTCGCGGAGCTGAGCCTCGAGGAGAAGGCGGCCCAGCTCGGCAGCTACTGGAAGCGGCCGACGCTCGGGGACGCCGAGGGTTTCGCCCCCATGCAGTCCACCTTCGAGGCGGGCCGGGACCCCTTCGAGGCCGCGGTCCAGGACGGGCTCGGCCATCTCACCCGCCCCTACGGGAGCGCCCCGCTGAACGGCGAGGAAGGAGTGCAGAACCTGCGGACGATGCAGCAGGCCGTCGTCGCGGGTTCCCCGCATGGCATCCCGGCCCTGGTCCACGAGGAATGCCTGACCGGCATCATGGCCCATGGGGCCACGACCTATCCCGCCGCGATCGCGTGGGGCGCAAGCTTCGACCCTGCCCTGATCAGCGAGATGGGCGAACGGATCGGCACCGATATGCGCGCGATCGGCGCCCATATGGGACTCGCCCCGGTGCTGGATATCGTGCGCGACTACCGCTGGGGACGCATCGAGGAGACTATGGGGGAGGACCCCTATCTCACCGGAGTGCTCGCCACCGGGTACGTCCGCGGCCTGCAGGCCACCGGCACCATCGCGACCCTCAAGCACTTCGCCGGCCACGCCGCCTCCCGCGCGGGCCGCAACCACGCCCCCGTCTCCATCGGGATGCGCGAGCTGCACGACATGGACCTGGTCCCCTTCGAGATGGCCGTGCGCCACGGTGAGGTCGGCTCCGTGATGAACTCCTATGCAGACATCGACGGCACCCCGCCCGCCGCCAGCCACTGGCTGCTCACCGAGCTGCTGCGCGACACCTGGGGCTTCGAGGGCACCGTGGTCGCCGACTACTGGGCCGTGAGCTTCCTGCAGTCCATGCACCGTGTGGTCGAGGATGACCGGGGTGCGGCGCTCGCCGCCCTCCGCGCCGGGCTCGACATCGAGCTGCCCGAGACCACCACCTACCCCCACCTCGCCGCCGCCGTGCGCGAGGGGGATCTCGAGCTGGAGGTGCTGGACACCGCGGTGCGTCGGATCCTGCGCCAGAAGGTCGAGCTGGGCCTGCTCGACGCGCACTTCGACGCCGCGACCACCGGTGAGGCGATCGAGCTCGACTCCGAGGAGGGGCGTGCACTCGCTCGGCGGATGGCCGAGGAGTCCATCATCCTGCTGGACAACTCCCACGAGCTGCTCCCGCTGACGCCGTCGCACCCGCTGACCGCAGCGGATGACGCGCAGGGCCTCGCTGGCCCCGCTGGTCCTGTGTCGATTGCCCTGATCGGCCCTGCCGCCGTGCAGCCCCGCAGCTTCCTGGGCTGCTACAGCTTCACCAACCACGTCCTGTCCCGGCTCGAGGACAACGGCACCTCCGTGCACGTGCCCACCCTCACCGAGGCGCTCGGCGCGGAGTTCCCCGGCGCGTCGCTCACCACCACCGCCGGCACGGACTTCATCAGCCCCGACACCTCCGGGATCGCCGAGGCCGTCGCGGCGGCGCAGGCTGCCGAGCTCGCCGTCGTCGCCGTCGGCGACCTCGCCGGGCTGTTCGGCGCCGGCACCTCCGGCGAGGGCTGCGACGTCGAGAGCCTGCAGCTGCCCGGAGCCCAGCACGAGCTGGTCGAGGCGGTGCTCGCCACCGGCACGCCCGTGGTGCTGGTGCTCGTCACCGGCCGCCCGTACTCGCTCGGCGCCTACAAGGGCCGTGCCCACGCGATCGTGCAGGCGTTCATGCCGGGCGAAGAGGGCGCGAGCGCGATCGCCGGGGTGCTCTCCGGCCGGGTGAACCCCTCCGGTCGCCTGCCCATCGGCATCCCGAACGGGGTGGGCGGACAGCCCGGCACCTACCTCGCCCCGGTGCTGGCCTGGGAGAGCGACGGCATCTCGAACCTCGACCCCAAGCCCCTGTTCCCCTTCGGCCACGGCCTGAGCTACTCGCGCTTCGAGTACTCCGCGCTCGAGCTCTCCGCCCCGCAGATCGCAGCGGACGGCACCATCGAGATCTCCGCGACCGTCACCAACACCTCGGACCGCGACGGCAAGGAGGTCGTCCAGCTGTACCTCAGCGACCCCGTCGCCAGCGTGGTGCGACCGCTCAAGCGCCTAGTGGGCTTCACCAAGGTGGGCCTCGCCGCCGGGGAGAGCACGCGCGTGACCTTCCAGCTGCACGCCGACCGCACCTCCTTCACCGGCCCCGACCTGCAGCGCATCGTCGAGCCCGGCGAGTTCCGGGTGCGGCTCGGCGCCAGCAGCGAGGACGTCACCCTCGAGGGCTCCTTCCGGATCGAGGGCGAGGTGCGGGTCCTCAGCCCCGGCCGGCACGTCCTGGACACCCCGGCCACCGTGTCCCCGGTCGCGCTGCGCGCGCAGGACCCGATGACAGCGGGCGCCCCGGCAGCAGTGATGGGAGGCGGTCTGTGATGACCACCGCGCAGCAGGCCGTGATGGCCGAACGCACCGAGACCTTCCGGCTCCGCCTCGTGGACGAGCAGGGCGCGGCACGGGCAGGGGAGGAGGTCCGCGTCGAACAGATCTCCCACGACTTCGGCTTCGGCTGCTCCGGCTTCGAGCTGCAGCCCGAGGATCCCGATGAGCACACCAGGCTGTGGCTGGACCTGTTCAACATGGCCACCCTGCCCTTCTACTGGCGCTGGTTCGAGAAGACCCCCGGTGCCCCCGACACTGAGCGGCTGCGGCGCCTGGCGACGGGACTGCGCGGGCACGGCGTGCGCCTCAAGGGCCATCCGCTGCTCTGGCACACACTCGCCCCCACTTGGCTGCTCGAGAAGGACCCTGCGGAGGTCGAGGAGGCGATCCGTCACCGGATCACCCGCGAGGCCACGAACTTCGCCGGCCTGATCGATCAGTGGGATGCGATCAACGAGACCGTGATCCTCCCGGTGTTCGAGGCGGAGGAGAACGCCGTCACCCGGCTCGCCCAGGCGCGCGGGCGGATGCATGTCATCCGCCTCGCCTTCGAGACCGCCCGCGCCGCGGACCCCACAGCCCGGCTGGTGCTGAACGACTTCGAGCTCTCCTCCGCCTTCGAGGACGTCATCGAGGAGTGCCTGGAGGCCGGGCTGGAGATCGACGCGATCGGCGTGCAGACCCACATGCACAAGGGCTACCGCGGCGAGGAGCAGATCGCGGAGGTGATCGGGCGCTTCTCCCGCTTCGGCCTCCCGGTCCAGCTGACCGAGACCACGCTGCTCTCCGGCCACATCATGCCCGCGCACATCGTCGACCTCAACGACTACGTGGTCGACTCCTGGCCGTCCACGCCCGAGGGCGAGGAGCGGCAGGCCGATGAGCTGGTGCGCCACTACCGCACCGTGCTCGCCCAGCCAGCCGTCGAATCACTGACCTACTGGGGGCTCGGCGACGCCGGTGCCTGGCTCGGCGCCCCCGCCGGGCTGGTGCGGGCCGACGGCACCCCCAAGCCGAGCTACCACGCACTGAAGTCACTGATCAGCGAGGAGTGGTGGACTGGCAGTCATCCGCTGCGCAGCGATGCGGATGGCGTCCTGACGGTCCGCGGCTTCGCCGGGGACTACCGGCTCGACCTTGCGGGGGAGGCGGGGGAGTCCGTGGAGTTCACGATCCCTCGAGGGGGCGGGCATCAGGAGCTCAGTCCTGCGGAGAGCTCTCCGCAGAGCTGATCTCAGGGCCTGCCTCGGGGCCGACCGCAGGGCCGCCAGCAGGGCCTGCCTCGGGGGCTACCGCAGGGCCGCCTGCGGGGCTGACGAACTGCTCGGTGAGCATCGCCGCGATCTTCCGCTCCGAGGCCCACAGCGCGAAGACCAGCAGTGATGCCGTGAACAGCAGCATGAACTCGCCGATCAGCAGGATGATCCCGAGCGTCAGCACGCCGAGCGACACCAGCGCCAGGGTGGACAGCGGCTTCACCAGGAGGGTGAAGGCCGAGAGCCGGAAGACGTCCCGGGCCCGGAAGCTGAAGCGGGAGATGATCGAGAGCGCCCGTGCCAGCACCAGCAGTGCGGCCGCGCCCAGCACCAGGAAGACGATGTTGAGCATGCTGGTCCCGGCCGCACCGGCATAGGTGAGGTTGAACGCCGCCAGGGCCAGCACGAGGACCACTGGGCCGCCCACCCGGAGGCTGTCCAGCGCGTTCAACCGGTACCCGCGCAGGAACTGACGCGCCGGGACCAGCTCCTGGTCCTCGCGCCAGGCGCGGCAGGCATACAGGGCCGCGGCGATGGCCGGCAGCAGCGGCAGCGCGGCGATCACGAACACCGGCGAGCTCAGCGGCCCGGGGGAGAGCAGGGTCCACACCAGCAGGGTCGGCACGGCGGCCAGCACCAGCATCACGTCGATCACCAGGAACCAGTAGACGCCCTCGGTGAGTTCGGTGAACATCCCTCGCGGGCGGCGGGGTGGCGTCATTGCTCCTCCTGGAGATCGCAGTCCTCAGAGAACTGCAGTGCTGTCGCAGTGCCCAGAGCACTGCAGTGCTGTCGCAGTGCCCAGAGCACTGCAGTCTGCCGCCATAGATCGACGGAACCCCATTCTCAACGAAACTTTCGATCCCTGTCGAGCCCTAGTTGCAGGAATGTTACCTTCGCAGGCTCTGCCTGAGGGGCGGTCGTGCGAGCGATTGGGCATCAAGTGGCCAGGCCAAGTCTGCTTTGCTTGGCACGGACGCGTTCTTTTCAAACTTTCGTGAACTTCTTGACCAGGATCACATCCCCAGCTAGGTTGTGTGTCATAGCGAAAGCTTGACGAAATTCTCGGCAATTCCTCCGGCATAGTCGCCGGCGCGAGCCCCGCACGAGAGCTTCATCCACTCAGTTCGGCCAGTCCCTCAGCCACCTCCGGTGACCTGTCGGCACCTGAGCCTCGACGTACCGCACCACCGGTTCGACCCGCTTCGCCCACGCCGCACCACCCGGTCCGGCACCGACCCTCATGAGGAGACGGCAATGAACACGTCCCGCCACTTCCCTTTCGCGCCGACCCGACGCAGCTTCGTCGGACTCTCCGCCGCCGCGTTCGCCACGGTGGCGCTGGCCGCCTGCGGCTCCGACTCCGGTGAGGAGGTCGACGTCGAGTCCCAGAACGTGGGCGCGATGGACGACTACGCCGCGGACACCCAGTTCAAGGCCACCGAGCCGATCCAGGTCAGCATGCTGTGGACCGACTGGCCCGAGGTCCCCGTCGAGGACACCTGGCGGCTCTTCGATCACATCAAGGAGCTCACGAACGTCGAGATCACGCTGACGCACATCCCCTTCAGCGATGCGACCGAGAAGCGCAGCCTGCTCATCAGCGCTGGTGACGCGCCGACGCTGATCCCGCTGGTCTACACCGGCGAGGACGCCCCGTTCGTCTCCTCGGGCGCCGTCGTGCCGATGAGCGACTACGTGGACAAGATGCCGAACTTCCAGAAGTACGTCGAGGAATGGGACCTCGCCGACATGATCGACAACCTCAAGCAGGAGGACGGCAAGTACTACATGGTGCCGGGCCTGCAGGAGGTCTCGGTGCCCGTCTTCAGCCTGGTCATCCGCAAGGATGTCTTCGAGGAGGTCACCGGCGCGGTGCCGAACACCTGGGACGAACTCCACGAGGGTCTCAAGCTCATCAAGGAGAAGTACCCCGACTCGACCCCGCTGGCCGACGGCTTCGAGGGCGGCGCGCTCTTCAACTTCGCCTCCCACGCCTGGCTCACCAAGGGCGGCTGGGGCTTCGGCGACGGTTCGATCGAGGGCCCCGACGGCAAGCTCACCTACGTTGCGATCACAGACGAGTACAAGACCATGATCGAGCTGTTCCGGACCCTGGTCGAGGACGGCCTGCTGGATCGGGAGTCCCTCACCGCCTCCAACGACGGCTCCGGTGCGGCGTCGGTCGCCGAGAAGTTCGCGGCCGAGACCTGCTTCGCCGCCTCCGGCTCCTCCGGCACCGCGATCGAGTTCAGCCAGGCACTGAACGAAACCGTCGGCGAGGGCAATCACTCCGTCACCCTGATCCCGCCGCCCGCAGGGCCGGCCGGCGAGCACGTCGAGCCGCGCAACTTCTGGCACGGGTTCATGCTCAACTCGCAGATCACGAAGTCCGAGAACTTCCTGGCCACCCTGCAGTTCCTCGACTGGCTGTACTACAACCCGGATGCCCGCGAGATGCTGCGCTGGGGCGAGAAGGACGTCAACTACACCAAGGCCGAGGACGGCGCCATCGAACTGATGGACGGCTTCTCGCTCGACAGCTTCAACATCAACACCGGCGCCGGCACGGACATCAACGTGGACCTCGGGTTCTCGACTTTCCCCGCTGAGTCGACTGAGTCCCGGGAGCTCAAGGAGTCCTACAGCACCCCCGAGTTCGTCGAGTACATCGACAATGTCCTCTCCACGCGCACCCCGCGCGATCCGTACCCGCCCAAGCCCATGGACGAGACCGAGCTCGAGCAGGCCTCGCTGCTGGCCACCCCGATCAAGGACTCCGTGGACACGGCGACCCTTCAGTTCATCATGGGCGAGCGCGACATGAGCGAATGGGACGCCTTCAAGGGCGAGCTGGAGGCAGCGGGCCTGCCGCGCTACCTCGAGCTGCTCAACAAGGCACGTGACCGCTTCGTTGAGGCGAACGGGTGAATGGCACCGAGGCACTGACGGAGGAGCTGAGGTCATGACACTGACGGAGACTCGGGAGACCGCGGCGCAGGAACCTGCGCCGCGGCCCCCGGCCCCAAAACGCAGACCGGGAGGTTGGAAGCGGTCGCTCCGGCGCGACTGGCCGCTGTACACCCTCGCGATCGCCCCACTGATCTTCCTGGCGATCTTCCGATACCTGCCGATGCTCGGCAATGTGATCGCCTTCCGACGGTTCCGGCCCGGAGGCAGCATCTTCGGCGACGAATGGGTCGGGATGCTGTACGTGGATATGTTCATCCACGATCCCGCGTTCTGGAACGTCTTCACGAACACGGCGATCATCGGCGGCATGACCCTGGTGGTCTGCTTCCCGCTGCCGATCATCCTCGCGCTCATGCTCAACGAGGTGCGACGCACGCACTTCAAGCGGATCGTGCAGTCGATCAGCTACCTGCCCCACTTCCTCTCGGTCGTGATCGTGGTCGGCATGGTCTACCAGCTGCTCTCCCTGCAGGGCACGGTCAACCAGATCACCGAGGCCTTCGGCGGGGACGCAGTCTCGTTCCTCCAGAAGCCTGAATGGTTCCGGTTCATCTACGTCGCCTCCGAGGCCTGGCAGACGGTCGGCTGGGGCACGATCCTGTACCTCGCCGCGCTCACCGCGGTGGACGACGGCCTCTACGAGGCGTCACGCATCGATGGGGCCAACCGCTGGCAGCAGACCTGGCACGTGACGATCCCGGGGATCCGGCCGACGATGGTCACCCTGCTGATCCTCAACATCGGCAACTTCCTCAACGTCGGCTTCGAGAAGGTCCTGCTGCTGTACAACCCCATGACCTACTCCACCGGTGACGTCATCTCGACGTACCTGTACCGCGTGGGTCTGGTGTCGAACAACCTCAGCTATGCGGCGGCCATCGGCCTGTTCCAGGCGATCATCGGTTTCGTGATGGTCATGTCCGCCAACTACATCTCGAAGCGATTGGTGGGGACGAGCCTGTGGTGATCGAAGCAATGGCCCCGGATGCGCCGCGCAAGAATTCCAAGAGCGCAGTCGCCCCCCGGACCTCCCGGATTAACCTCGGGATTTCATGGGGGTGTGGTCCCGACCGGCGGACGGCTTAGAGAAAG